>SKNP01000118.1 GCA_007120485.1 Nitriliruptoraceae bacterium | reverse complement strand
GTCACCGTCGGCGCCGTGGAAGTGCATCGTCTCGCCGTCGACGTCCAACTCGATCCGGTAGCCCTCGACCAGCGCCTGGGTGTACATCTCGTCCGGCTGGGGGCAGCCGAGTGCACCGTCGGACCAGGTCACCGGCTCCGCGGTCGCCACGGTGATCTCGTCGCTGGTGACGCCCGCCTCGGTCGCGGCGAGATCCACCGCCTCGGCGACGTGGTCGACCAGCGCCTCGTCGATCTCGGCGTCCTCGGCGTTGCCCTCCGGGTCGTCGGAGCCCTCGGGCTCGTCAACGTCCTCGGGTTCGTCGGCATCGTCTTCGACGTCGTCCACCTCGTCGATGGGCTCGACCGCGTCGTCGGTCTGGCCACACGCGACCAGCAGCACGAGGGCGCCCGCCAGGACCAGGACACGGTGGATGCTCCGACCGGTACTGCGCATCGTGGACCTCCGAGGTGGGATGGGGTTGGTGACAGCCTCGCAGGTAGGACGCCACGGGGTGGCCCCGGGTTCCCGATCGGATGGCGGGCGTCCATCGCGGATGGCTGGCGCGCGTTCCCTCGCGGTGCCGGCGGCTGGCCGTGCGGCCTCGCGGAGCCGCCACGGCGGCCTCGGGGTCCGCCGCATCGGGCGATCACGGGGGTTGGCGCCGCGGGTCGTACACTCCGGCCTCGAGCACGCGTTCCGCGCCACGGCAGCCGCTGCGTTGCCGCGGCGGGGCGGATCGCGCGACGACCCGGCACCCGATCCGACGAGGACGCGTGGGCGAGAACTCCTGGGCCTTCCTGCTGGTCGGCAGCTTCGCCGCGCTGGGCGCGGCCATGGCGCTCGGCACCCTCGCCGCGCTCTGGCGCTACCACCGCACCGGCACGTTCCCTGGCCATGAGGAGATCACCCAGCCGACCACCGGCAAGGTCATCTCCCTGTGGATCCGGGTGGTCGTCGGTCTGGTGCTGGCCGTCATCGGCATCATCGCGATCGAGCGGGCCGGCATCTTCTGAGTGGTTGCGCCGCTCGGCGGGGCTGCGACGCATCGTCCCCCGGCTCCGGTTCGCTACCTTGCCCGCGAACGGAACGGTTCGCGCTGAGTCGTTCCGCCCGCTCAGGCAACGATCTGGGAGGCGTCCATCCGTGAGGGCGCCAGCCGTTCGGTGACCATCCGAGGGAGCGACCCGTGCGACGGACGATCTTCACCGAGGAGCACGACGCGTTCCGGGACCTGGTCGCCAGGTTCGTCCGCGATCGCATCGAGCCGTTCCACGAGCAGTGGGAGCAGGACGGCCACGTCCCCAGGGAGCTGTGGGCCGAGGCCGGTGCGCACGGCCTGCTGTGCACCGACGTACCGACCGAGTACGGCGGTGGTGGCGTCCGGGACTTCCGCTACAACGTCGTGGTCACGGAGGAACTGACCAAGGTCGGCGCATCGGGGGTCGGGTTCCCGCTGCACAACGACGTCATCGTGCCCTACCTGCTGGCGTACGCCGACGACCAGCAGAAGCCGCGGTGGTTGCCGTCCATGGCCGACGGCCGGACGATCACCGCGATCGCCATGACCGAACCGGGCACCGGTAGCGATCTGGCCAGCATGACCACCACCGCGATCGACCAGGGCGACGGGACCTACCTGCTCAACGGCACGAAGACCTTCATCACCAACGGCATCCTCGCCGATCTGGTGATCGTCTGCGCCAAGACCGACCCGGACTCCAAGCACCAGGGCATCAGCTTGTTGGTCGTCGAAGCGGGCATGGACGGCTTCAGCCGCGGCCGCAAGCTCGACAAGATCGGCATGCACGCTCAGGACACCGCCGAACTGGTCTTCGATGACGTCCGCGTGCCCAAGGAGAACCTGCTGGGGGCCGAAGGTCAGGGGTTCGTCCAGCTGATGGAGAACCTGCCGCAGGAACGGCTGTCGATCGGTATCGGTGCCATCGCCGGTGCGAAGGCGGCGTTCGACACCACCTTGACCTACTGCCAGCAGCGCGAAGCCTTCGGCCGCCCGATCGGTTCCTTCCAGCACTCCCGGTTCCAGCTCGCGGAGATGCACACCAAGATCACGATCGGCCAGCAGTTCGCCGACCGATGCGTCGAGGCGCACAACGCCGGTGAACTCACCGTCGACGAGGCGGCGATGGCCAAGTACTGGCTCAGCGACCTGCTCGGCGAGGTCGTCGACGCCTGCGTGCAGCTGCACGGTGGCTACGGCTACATGCGCGAGTACCCGATCGCGCGGGCCTACGTCGATGCACGGGTGCAGCGGATCTACGGCGGCACGAACGAGATCATGAAGGAGATCATCGGCCGCACGCTCGGTGTCTGACCAACGCGGGACCGCGCGCCAGCGCCCCGGTCAGCGGCTCACCGGGACACGGCCTCCGTCGGTCAGCGCTCCGAGGCGTCGAGGTGGCTGGCGACGACCCCGTCGAGGTTGTCGAGGTAGTGCTGGAGCCGGACGCGAGCGGCTTGGGGATCGGGCGCGACCAGCTCGTGGAGCAGCAGTCCGTCGAGGGTGGCGACGATGTAGCGGGCCAGCGCTTCGATGTCCTCGTTCGTGCCGGTGCCCTCGACGTCGCTGATGGCGTCAGCGATCGAGTCGACGAACCGGTCCGACGCCCGGCTGGCGAGCGTTCGAAGGCTCGGTTCGCGCAGCGCGTGCATGGTCAGTTCGAAGCGAGCCAGCTGGAGCTGCGGCGACGTTTGGAGCTCGTCCCAGAGGGACGGGAGGAACCGTTCGAGCAGCGCACGGACGCGCTCGGCTCCCTGGGTCGGGTCGCCGGGCTGCGCCGCGACCGACGCGAACGTGGACCGCAGCGTGGTGTCCATCGACTCGACGATCCGGTCGGTGACCGCCCGCAGCAGCTCGTCCTTCGAATCGAACGCGTAGTGGAACGCGCCGAGCGCGAGACCGGCCCGGTCGGTGATCGCGCGGGTCGTGGCCCGCGTCAGACCGTCCTCGGCCAGGACGGCGACGGCCGCGTCGACGAGCTGTTCGCGGCGCTCTTGGACCGACCGTCGCTCGGTGTCGTCGGTCCGGACGTCGGTCGTCATGGTCGACATCGTGGCGCCTCCCGTGCAGTGGTGGCCAGGTCGTCCGCGGGTCGCGCGGCCATACCGTGGCGGGAACCCGCTCTCCGCCCGCGGCCGGCCGGAACCGGCGCAGCTCAGCGAGCGATGACCCCAGTGAACAGGCCGATCGAGCCGGCGTGGGCGTGCTGCACCGGTCGGTCGGGCGGTCGGCCGGACCACCACTGTCCGGTGGCTACTCGGGTGCGAAGGGCCGATGCTGGACGGCGAGCGCGTCCGGCCGAGCGACGGCCGGACAGCACATCACCCTCCGTCACCCCCGGCCCGGGACTCCCCGGCCCGAAGCCGGTCCATGCCGCGTTCCAGGGCAGCGACCAGGTAGGGCCGCAAGTCGCCCGCCGGGACGATGTGGTCGACCGATCCGACCTCGGCCGCCCGCTCGATCGAGTGGACCGTGTCGAACTCGCCGGCGACCTCGCCGAGGTTCTCCGAACGGACCTGCTCGCGGATGCGCTCGAGTTCCGCGCGGGCGGAGGCCACCTCCCCGGCGTTGGCGGTGGCGACCCGCTCCCGCTGCTCGACCACACGGGGGTCGCGGTCGGTGCGGGCGTTGACCTCGCCGGCGAACACCACCGCGGCCGCCGGCGGGCCGCCGATCACCGACGCGTGGGAGCCTTCCACGGCCGCGACCTCGAGGTGGTCGTTCAAGGTGGTGGAGAACACCACGAACGCGCCGCCGTGGTAGCGCGAGATCACGCAGAACACGATCGGACCATCGAAGTTGACGACGGCGCGGCCGATCTCCGCGCCGTACTCCAGTTGCCAACGGCGCAGTGATTCCGGGGAGCCATCGAACCCGGACAGGTTCGCGAGCACCACGGCCGGCCGGATGCCGCTGGCGGCGTTCAGGGCACGCGCCAGCTTGCGTGACGCCTGCGGGAACAGCGTCCCGGCCGTCCACTGGTCGGGTCCGTCGGCGGGGACGGGGCCTCGACGTGGCAGGGGCCGTGATTCGATGCCGAGCAGGGTCACGGCGTGGCCGGCGAGCCGGGCGTCGGTGACGACCGCCATCTCCGCGTCCGCCCAGTCGCGCCAGCGCTCGAGCGGAGCGTGATCGCGGTCGGCGACCGCCCGCATGACCGTGCGGATGTCGAACGGCTTCTTGCGGCCGGCGTTGGTGGCGTCGGAGAAGATGTCGCCGACGCGGGTGAACCCGACGCCTTCGACCTGGTGTGGTGCTTCGCGCACGTCGCGATCGGTCGGGTCGTCGGTGTGGGCTCGCCGCGGGAACCGCTCACCGGGAGCCACGTAGCTGTGCTCGTAGTGAGCGAACAGCAGGTCACAGGCGCTGGCCAGGTCCGGCGCCCAGTGCTGGGCCTGCCCGTTGGGCCCCATGACCCGGTCGTAGCCGCCGATCCCGAAGTTGTCCTCGGCCGATACCCCACCGGAGTAGTCCAGCGCCTGCTTGCCCGTCAGCACCATCGCGCTGTCGGGGGTCATGATCAGCGTGCCTCGGGTGTGCATCAGCATGGTGGCTTCGGCGTTCCAGTACGGCTGCGCACCGACGTTGATGCCAGCCACCACCACGTTGATCTGACCACCGTCCTGGGTGAACTCGATGATGCGGCGCAGGACCCGACCGATCCAGTCCATGTTCTCCGTCCCGGAGTCCATCGCGATCCGGGCACCGGACGACACCGCGAACCACTCCACCGGCAACTGTCGCTCGCGGGCCAGCGTCAACGCCGCCAGGATCCGCCGGCTCTCGGCCTCCGCGATGGAGCCGAGCCCCTTGGTGGGGTCACCCAGGATCGCGACCCGGGTCATGCCCTCCGGGTAGCG
>SKNP01000189.1 GCA_007120485.1 Nitriliruptoraceae bacterium | reverse complement strand
CGGCTCGGACGGCGGCGACGGCTCGGGTGGAGGCTCGGGCGGCGGTGGCGGCAACGCCGGGGGCCGCAGCGAGCAAGGATCCAGCGACGGCGGCGAGGGCCGGGGCAGCAAGGACGGTCCGGGGAACCGGGGCGGGCAGGACAAGCAGGGCAACCGTTCCAGCCGCAACCGCCGCAGCCGCAACCGCCGGAACCGCGGCCGTAGCCAGGAGGCGAGTGCCGGCTCCGCGTCCAGCCAGCAGGGCGAGGGCGGCCAGGACAGCGGCCAATCCGCCAAGGGCGGCAAGCAACAGGGCACCAAGGGCGACGACCAGCAGGGCACCAAGGGTGGCCAGCCCAACAAGGGCGGCAACCAGCAGCACAACCGAGGCGGCCAGGCCAACAAGGGCGGCAACCAGCAGCACAACAAGGGTGGCCAGGCCAACAAGGGCGGCAAGGGCGGCCAGCAGAACCAACGCCGCCGATCGAAGAACCAACGGCGCAAGCGTGGCCAGCAGCCCCAGCAGCAGCGACCGGGGGCCGGCTTCTGGGGCGACACCCGCAAGCTGCCGGAGCAGCGCACCGACGTGGTGATCACCGGCGACCCCGCGGCCATCCCACGGTCGCTGGGGCCACCCCCGCTGCCCGGCCATGAGCAGATCGCGGTGCACTACTTCACCGCCGTCTACGACCGAGCGGTCGGCACCGCAGGCGCGCTGGCCGCGGCCGGCGGCTTGATCGACCCCAACGCCCTCGTCGGCGGTGACGACGATCAGTGACCGACGGTGAGCCGCACGACGACCCGGAGGACGACGTCGGGCACGGGCGCCGCTCGCTGGCACGGTGGGCTGCCTGGCTCGGACTGATCCTGGCCTTCCTGCTGGTGATCCTCCCGATGCCCGGGGTCCTCGAGCACCCCGACGGCGACCTGGTGTCGGCGCCGTGTGGATCGGTGGTCGATCCGATCGAGCACCCGGAGGAGGAGCCGTGGCTCGAGGAGGGCTGCGACGAGGTACGGGCGCCGCTGCGGACCGGCGCGATCGTGCTGGTGGTACTCGCGGTCGGGGCCGGAGCGGTCCTGCGGCGGCAGGACGACGAGCGGTAGCGCCCAGATCTCCGGGGCCGAGCCTCAGCCCAGCAACGCGCGAGCCATCGCGAGCAGACCACCGATCCCGGCCCACCACAGCACGCCCGCCCGCAGTCGCTCGTCCGGGACGCGTTCGACCAGGGCGGCCCCGGCCAACAGCCCGAGCAGCAGGATGAGCGACAGCAGGAGACCGGCACGGGCCTGCTGGGTGGTGAACTCACCGACCAGCGCCAGGCTCCCGAGCGCCGGGATGGTCCCGATCGCCCAGACGGCCGCCAGGGTGGGACGCATCGATCCGCCGTCCCGGCCGCGGTAGAGCAGGGCCAGCGGCGGACCTCCCAACGCCGCAGCGGTCCCGGTGAGTCCGGACACGAACCCCGCGGTCAACTCGCGTGGGCCGGTCACCGAGACCTGCCAGCCTGCCGCGGACACCGCGACCGCGGCCAGCAGCAACAGCGCGATCACCAGGACCAGGCCACGGGTCGGCAGCGCGGCGACGAGCAGGGCACCGCTGACGATGCCCGGCAACCGTCCCAGGGTCAGCCGCGTGACCGCCCCCAGGTCCACACGTGCGCGCTCGCGTGCCAGCATCGCCAGCGAGAGCGGGACGATGGCCACCAGCATCGACCCAGGCAACAGTTCGGGTGCCGCCAGGGCGAGAGCCGGCACCGTCGCGAACGCGGCACCGAACCCGAGGCTGGACTGCGCGACCCCACCGAGCCAACCTGCCAGGACCACCAGGAGCAGCACACCGAGCCCGAGCTCGACACCGACCACCGTCACCACGCCGCTCCTCACCGGGGACCGGACCCCACCCTCGTGGGAGGTCCGCGGGCGCCATCGAACCGCAGGTGCGCGGCGGACGCACCCGCTGTGCGGCCCTGAGGGTCAAGGGTGGCCCCGATCACCGCGTAGCGTGCAGCCGACGCCACCACGCGCGAGGCTTGGTGACGAGGACCGCGACGACCCCGACGGCGCGGACGACCCCAACCACCCCGACGACCACCATCGACGACGACGGAGTACACGTGCGCATCGGCATCCTGACCGGAGGCGGCGACGTCCCGGGACTGAATCCCTGCATCAAGGCCGCCGTGGACCGCGTGATCCACGACGGCCACGAGGTGATCGGCATCCGGCGAGGCTGGGCCGGGCTACTGGAGTACGACCTCGATCGGCCGGAGCGTTCCGACGAACGCTGCACGATGCCGCTCGACCTCGACGTGGTCCGCACGATCGACCGCACCGGCGGCACGTTCCTGCACACCTCGCGGACCAACCCGCAGAAGGTCCCCCACGACGAGGTCCCCGGGTTCCTCGCCGACGACGCGATCGGCGACGGGCCGCATGACTACACCGCGCACGTGCTGAAGGTCCTCGAGCACCTCGGGATCGACGCGATGATCCCGATCGGCGGTGACGACACCCTGTCCTACGCGCTGCGTCTGCACGAGGAGGGTGTCCCCGTCATCGCCATCCCGAAGACGATGGACAACGACGTCCATGGCACCGACTACTGCATCGGTTTCTCCACCGCCGTGACCCGCTCGGTCGAGTTCATCCACAACCTGCGGACCTCCACCGGATCGCACGAACGGATCGCCGTCGTCGAGGTGTTCGGCCGGTACTCCGGCGAGACCTCGCTGGTCTCGGCCTACCTGTCCTCGGTCGACCGGGCCGTGATCTCCGAGGTCCCGTTCGATCCCGAGCGTCTGGCCGCGTTGCTGATGGAGGACAAGCGCCGCAACCCGTCCAACTACTCGATGGTGACCGTGTCGGAGGGGGCCACCTACATCGGTGGCGACATCCATCTCTCCGGCGAAGCCGACCAGTACGGCCACCGCAAACTGGGCGGCATCGGCGAGACCACCGGCGAACTGATCAAGGAACTGACGGGCCAGGACATCATCGTCCAACGCCTGGGCTACCTCATGCGGTCGGGTCGACCGGACTCGCTCGACCTGATGGTCGCCAGCAACTACGCCGTCATGGCGGCCGACCTCGCGGTCGAGGGCGCCGAGGGCCGGATGGTCTCGCTACGCGACGGCACCTACACCGACGTCCCGATCGATCTGACCGGCCAGGGCGCCAAGCGTGTCGACGTCGACGCACTGTACGACTCGGAGGCGTACCGCCCGAAGGTCCGCCAGGTCGCCGGGAAGCCGATGTTCCTGTACTGAGGACCCCGATCCACGCGAACCACGAACGCTCGGACACGACCGAGGTGACCGCTCGGACGAGCACCGGGAACCGACGACATGGCCATCCGGTCGAGCGGCCGCCGCTCACGTCACCTACGGTCGAGGTCACGCCACGACGGCAGGAGGAGAAGAACCTGTGGGTCTCAACATCCAGGACCTCGCGATCAGCAGCCGGGAGTTCATCGATCGCGGCCCCCTCGAGGACCGGCATGCCAACGACCTCGAGAACGAGGCGCCCGGCCTGCTCATCGACGGTGTGCCCGACGAGGCGGTCGAGTTGGCGATCATCTGCCACGACCCGGACGCCCCGCTGCCGGACGGCTTCACCCACTGGACCCTGTACGGGATCCCAGCGGACGTGACCGAGCTGTCCCCCGACGCCGACGCCGACTACCGACCGGGCCCGAACGACTTCGGCGGGACCGGGTACGGCGGTCCACAGCCGCCGGAGGATCACGGCCCGCACAACTACTACTTCTGGGTCTACGCCCTCTCGAGCAAGGTCGAGGGCACGCCCAGCCGGCGGGAGTTCCTCGACAAGTACGCCGACGCCATCGTCGAGCAGAACCGCACCGTCGGCGTGTACGAGCGCTGACCGGCCGTCCCGGGACGCGGCCGGTACACCGGGCCGCGTCCCACGGCTCGGCCTTGGCTCACGTCGGGGAAGCGTCCGGCTCCACGGCGTCCGCCACCATGGCGGCGCCGTGCGATCCGAACACGATCGAGTAGTGGTTGGCGTCCTCGACCTGCACGGCGCGGACGTGCGGCAACCTCGCCGCCACCTCGCCGACCTGTTCGGCGGAGAACAGTCCCGGTGGGTCGTCGAGCAGTCCCCGCGGCGCCCACAGCAGCACTGTCGGCGTGGTGATCCTTTCCAACGCCGTGCGCGCCTCGGTGTCGACCAGGGTGCTCTCCCCGTCGTCGAGCACGGCCGCCTTGGAGACGTTCGGACGCAGGACCGAACCGTCGGTGGCCAGGTCGTAGCGGACGTAGGCATCGGTGACGTCGTTGAAGTACCGACCGCCCACGGCCGGGTGCTCCTGCCACATCGCCACGTACTCCTCCGGCGAGGCGAACGTGCGGTCGAGCCGATCCAACGCCGGTCCGATGACCGAGCGAACGACCGCCTCGATGTCGGCATCGTCGGGCAGATCGACCGGGATCGGCAGTGCGCCGTCCACCACCACCAGGCGCTCGACGCGGCTGGGGGCCAGTTCCGCGGCGACCGCGGCGATGAAGGCGCCCATCGAGTGTCCGAGCAGCGTCGCGGAACCGACGTCGAGGTGATCGAGCACCGCCACCAGGTCGTGAGCGTGCGCGGCCAGCCCGTAGGGACCCGGCAGCGAGGCGGACCCACCCCGCCCCCGATGGTCGACCGCGTAGAGCGTCACGTCCGCGCCGCGGTCGAGCAGCTGCGACGCGACCTCACCGAACGAGCGGTGGTTGGCGGTGATGCCGTGACTGGCCAGCACGACACGCTCGCCGCTGCCCCATCGGGCCACCGTGAGCTGCCCGCCTTCGACCGGCACGGTCAGGGTCGTCGGTTCGATCCACATCGGCGTCACCACCTCGCATCCACCTCCGGGCTCCGGGCT
>SKNP01000022.1 GCA_007120485.1 Nitriliruptoraceae bacterium | reverse complement strand
CTCGACCTCGGCGCCGACGTGGTCGTCTACTCCACCACCAAGCACCTCGACGGCCACGGCCGCACCCTGGGAGGCGCGATCCTCGGGTCCACGGAGTTCCTCCAGGAGGACCTCAAGCCGCTGATGCGTCACACCGGCCCGACGATGAGTCCGTTCAACGCCTGGGTCGTGCTCAAGAGCCTCGAGACCCTGCGCCTGCGGGTCGAGCATCAGACCGCGTCCGCGCTGGAGCTCGCTGGCTGGCTGGACGACCACCCGGACGTCGACGGCGTCCGCTACCCGATGCTGCCATCGCACCCGCAGCACGACCTCGCCCGGACGCAGATGGCCGGCGGCGGATCGATCGTGACGTTCTGGGTGGCCGGTGGCACCGAGCGGGCGTTCGAGGTGCTCGACACCCTCGACCTGATCGACATCTCCAACAACCTCGGCGATGCGAAGACCTTGGCCACCCATCCGGCGACGACCACCCACCATCGGGTGGGCGCCGACGCCCGTGCGGAGATGGGTATCACCGACGGGGTGATCCGGATCTCGGTCGGGCTCGAGGATCCGGCCGACCTCAAGGCCGACCTCGACCAGGCGCTCACGCACTGAACACACCCCCGACACCCACCGCGGGTCCTACCCTCGGTCGGATGGCGTCGGAGAGGCTGCTCGGTGATCTGGTTCGAAGCGATCGGTTACGTGGCGTCGGCCCTGGTCGTGGCCGGCCTGTTGATGACCTCGGTGCTGCGGCTGCGGCTGCTCGGGCTCGCTGGCGCGATCCTGTTCTGCGCCTACGCCCTGCTGATCGATGCGATCCCGGTGCTGGTGACCAACGGTGCCGTGGTGTTCGTGCACGTCTACCACCTGCAGCGGATCCTGCGCGACCGGGCCCGCGCGGTGTACTTCGAGGTCGTCCCGTGGCGGATCACCGGCGCGTACGTGCCGCGGTTCCTGCGGTTCTGGCGCGAGGACATCACCCGCTTCCAACCGGACTTCGCGGGGCTTCGCGACGACCACAAGGCGTTCATCGTGCTCCGTGACGTGGTCCCGGTCGGCCTGGTGCTCTACCGCGACCTCGGGGAGGGGGTCGCCCGGATCGACCTGGACTACGTGACCCCGGCGCACCGCGACCAACGAGCAGCCCGGTACGTCTTCGCGCGTGGGGGGCCGTTCACGGAGCAGGGCATCGCCCGGCTCGAGGCCACCGCGGTGACCGACGCACACCAGCGGTACCTCGAGCACATCGGGTTCATCCCGTCGGGCGACACCTACGAGCTCGCGCTCACCGATGAGGTCACGCGCGGGACGTGACCAGGCACGGGCGTGTTCGAGCCGATCAGGACGTCGGGTGGACGTCGATGACCACGCGCTGCGGGTCATCGAGCCGCTCGACCTCGAAGGGATGCAGCCCGGTCGTCCCGATGAACAGGGTCTGCCGTCCCTCGAAGACGCCGCCGTCGACCACCTCGACGATGCCGTCGCCATCGAGCGCGACCCGGCCGTCGTCCCAGAGGTCTTCCTCGAGCTCCGGCGGCAGGGCCATGCCCTTCAGGGTGACCGCCAGGATGGCGTCCCCCTCGACATCGAGCTGCTCGCCACGTCCAGCCGAGGCCGCCCCGTCGACGTACTGGGCACGCCAGCCGGCCTCGGCGTCGTCGCCCTCCAGGGTGAACCGCGCACGGTCGACGTCGTCGTGGGCACCCAGGGCGACGTCGGTCACGCCCAGCCGTGCACCGGTGTCACCTTCTTGGTAGTCCATCGGCTGGAGCACACCTTCGTCCACGAGGTGGCCGAGGCTGCGGGCGAGGAACGACGCCATCTGCGCCCGGGTGATCGGCTCCGACGGCGCGTAGGCGCCATCCTCCGTTCCGGCGGCCACCCCGATCGCGGCGAGCTTCTCGATGTTCGCCTGGTGGGTGCCGGAGACGTCGTCGAACAGCGCGGCCCGGTCGAGCTCCTCGTCGGTGACGTCCTCGATCGCACGGACCAGGAACGAGGCCATCTGGGCCCGGGTCAGCTCGTCGCCGGGGCCGAAGGTGCCGTCCGGCTTGCCCTGGACGATGCCGGCGTCGGTGAGCCGGTTCACCTGGACGAGGTGCGCATCGCTCATCTGCTCTGCATCCTCGTAGAGCGCGCCGTCGTGTGCCTCCGGCAAGCCGTGGACGTCGTCGGTCACCTGCTCGAGCGTGGCGGTCACGAACGATGCCATCTGTTCGCGGGTCACGGTCGCCTGCGGGTCGTAGACGGGCTCGTCACCGCCGGTCCGACCGGACGTGAGGTTGTACGCCCACGCGCAGGCCACCGCCTCGCCGTGGGTGTCGTCGGTGCCGACGTCATCGAACGGTTCAGCCGTTCGCGCCCCCTCCGGGCAGGCCTGCGTGATGCCACCACCGGCTTCGATGACGTCCAGGTGCCCGACCAGCGAGACCCCGCCGACCCCGCACCCCACGTGGATCGGGCCACTCGATGGCGGCGTGGTGTCGGGCGTGGACGCGGTCCCGGCGAAGCTGCCGTCGGCCTCCACCTCGACGTAGCCGAGCACCTCTCCTTCCACCGCTTCACCGGCCAGGACCGGCAGCTGTTCACCGGCAGCACCTTCCGGGCACGTACCGCTCACCGTGAACGTGGCGCCGTCCACGACGGTGTCCGGTTCGAGGTGGAGGTCTCCGTCGTGCTGGGCCGCTGCCTGGGTGACGGGCGCCAACGCGAGGACGAGCGACGCGAGGACGAGCGAGGCGAACGCGGACACGCTGGTCCGTTCCCTCCGGCCCCAAGGCCGTGTGCTGGCTGACGTTCCGAGATGCGTCTCGACGGGACGTGTGCGCATAGGTCTTCCTCCTCGGTGTTGCGATCGCGTCCGACCGTCAGACGCGAGCGCCGCCACCGAGGTTGAGCGCGAGGAGGTGTCGATCCCGATCGGTCCGTTGAGCGCACGACGCCGACCTCCGACCAGCCTCCGGCGCCGGGCGGTCGGCACGGTCGAGGCGAGCCGACCGATCAGCCGTCCTCGTCGTCCGGTGATGGCGCCCCTGCACCAGCGTCAGCGTCCGCGTCAGCCACGGCGTCGGCGTCAGCGTCAGCGTCAGCCACGGCGTCGGCGTCGGGGCCGGCGTCAACGTCGGGGGCGGGGAGCAAGGGGGCGAGCTCCAGGCACTAGCGTGGCGAGCCGCCGAACGTGCCGGATGGACCCAGGTTGGGAAACGACGGCGCCGACGAGCTCCACGGGTGGGTGAGCCGGTCGCCGAGGAGGGCGAACCCCCGGCGACGACCGCGCGCGGTCACCGCCGGGTTGCCCATCCCGACCGTCCACGCACCGCACGACGACCGAACGCGGTCGCGGGTCCGCTTCAGGGCCCGCTCTCTCCGGCGCCACGACCGTGGACGCCATGCCGACCTCCAGGTGACCCCCATGTCGGACGTCGTGATCATCGGTGGTGGGTACGCGGGTGTCCACGCGACGCACGCGGCCATCCAGGCCGGCGGGCACGTCACGCTCATCGAGCCGACCGGTCGGCACGGACTGGTCACGCGCGGCGCTGCGATCGCCGGTGGCCGGTCTCCCCTGACGGATGCGGACCTCGACCTCCAGGAACTGTTCGATCCGTCGGCTGTCGAGGTGGTCGCGTCGCCGGCCGTGGGCCTCGACCACGCCGCGCGCACGGTGGCGACCGCCGACGGTCGCCGCTGGCCCGGGGAGTCGGTCGTGATCACCAGCGGTGCCGTCCCGGCGCCGCCTCCGGTCGAGGGCGCCGCGGACCACGCCTGGCAGCTGGGCTCGATCGCAGACGCGATCGCTGTCCGTGCACGCCTGGCGACCGCCGGGTCCGTCGTGGTCGTCGGTGGCGGGGCAACCGGAGTGCAGCTCGCCGCCGAGGTCGCCAGCGCGTATCCGGATCGTCAGGTCACCGTGGTCGAAGCCGGACCTCGGCTGCTTCCGGATGAGCCCAGCCCGCTGGGACACAGCGCATCACGGATCCTTCGGGCCGCCGGCGTCCACGTCCGGACCACCACACCGGTCCTGAGCGTCACAGCGAGGGGGGTCCGGTTGGCCAACGCTGTACACCTCGATGGGGTCGTGCTGTGGGCCGGCGGGTGGCAGCCGACCGGCGCTGCGTTGCTGCCGACCGCACCGGTGACCGACGGCCGGCTCCAGGTCGACACCGACCTGCAGGTGCTCGGCCACCCCGGGATCTTCGCGGCCGGCGACGTCGCCCACCACCTCGATGTCGCCAGGCGGCCCCTGCCCATGTCGGCACAGATCGCGGTCCAGGCGGGTGCAGCGGCGGGACGCAACGCCGTGACCTGGGGCCGGTCCGGATACACCCGACATCCGCGCTTGATCGAGTTGGGCCGCGTGGTCCAGATGGGCGCTGATCGCGGGGTCGCTCGGATGGGGCCGCTCCGACTGGGTACCCGTCCCACGGACCGCCTCGTGCCCCTGCTCCACCTGACGATCGACCTCCGTCACCTGTGGCGGCTCGGCGGACTCGGGGCCGTCCAGCACCACGCGCCAGGGCGCGTCGATCGAACGTCGGGGCGCCCGGCACCGATCCGTGAACGAACCGCCAGCCCGGTCCGTCAACCGGACCCGATCGGTCCGAGGCACGGGTAGCGCCCGCGGCGCGCTCCCGCGGCGCGCTCCCGTGGCGAGCTCCCGCCGGCAGCTCCCGGTCGAGCCGCGAGACCCGGGGGCGCGGACGGGACTGCGGGCAGTGTCAGACGCCACGTCCGGTGAGGATGGTGGCGACACCCAACGTGAGGACAGGATGAGTGGTGCACGAACGGGGTTCGGTCCTGGCAACGATCTCGGGATGTGCGGGAGGCGTGAGCTCGCGGCGGCGCTGTGCAGGTCGTTCTGCGGCCGGTTCCCTGCGG
>SKNP01000487.1 GCA_007120485.1 Nitriliruptoraceae bacterium | reverse complement strand
GGACCGCCGCCGCTCGACGCTTCCCGCCCCTGACGACGACCGCGTCCATCCGCGACGCACGCAAGGCGCACAGGTGCACATCATCATCGGCGGCTGCGGCCAGCTGGGTGCAGAGATCGCTGAGCAGCTCTCGAGCGACACGCACACCGACGTCGTGATCATCGACGTCGAACACCGGTCGTTCGACACCCTCGGCTCCGCCTTCAACGGCGAGACGCTCGTCGGCGACGCCACCGACCGCGATGTGCTCGAGCAGGCCGGAGTGCGCCGGGCCGACGGTCTCCTCGCGGTCACCCGCTCCGACAACGCCAACCTGATGGCGGTGGAGATCGCCACCCACCTCTACGAGGTGCCGCGCACCATCGCGCGGCTGTTCAACCCCGGACGCGAGGACGTCTACCGCAAGCTCGGGGTGCGCTACGTCTCCTCGACCGTGACGCTCGCCAAGCTGTTCCTCAACGAGTTCCGGGACGAGAGCTACCCGCTCCACGTGCACTTCACCGACAGCGACCTGGCGATGGTCGACCTGGAGGTGGACACGGGTGGCCACGCGATGACCGTCGAGGAGTTCGAGGTCGACGGGCAGCTGCGGGTCGCCGCGGTCCGCCGTGGGACCCGGGTGTTCATCCCGGACCGGACGGACCGGCTCGAACGCGACGACATCGTCACCGCCGCGATGAAGCCGCAGGCGGCCAAGCAGATCAGCCAGCTGGTCCGCGATCCGTTCGCCCGTGACCGCATCCATGAGGGCTGAGCCATGTACGTCGTGATCCTCGGGGGTGGCCGGATCGGCCGGTACGTGGCGCAGGACCTCGTCGACAAACAGCACGAGGTCACCATCATCGAGTCGATCGCCGACCGCTGCGAGCAGCTGGTGATGGACACCAACCTGCTGGTCATCGAAGGTGACGCCTGCGATGTCCGCTACCAGGAGCAGGCGCACGTCGACCGGGCGGACGTGTTCGTCGCCACCACCCACGAGGACGACGTCAACCTCGTCGCCTGCCAGCTGGCCACGATCGAGTTCGGTGTGCGTCGCGCCATCAGCCGGGTCAACACCCCGAAGAACGTGGAGATCTTCGAGACGCTCGGGATCGAGCCGGTGTCCTCAACCCGCCTGATCTCCGAGCTGTTGGAGAACGAGTTCTCCGTCGGTGAACTGATCCACCTGACCAGCCTCAAGGGCGGACGGGTGCAGTTGGTGGAGTTGCGCATCCCGGAGGGCCCGGAGGCGCCCAAACCACGCACCCTCCAGGAGCTCGCGCTGCCCAACGAGTCCATCGTGGTGGCGCTGTTCCGCGGCAGCGAGACGGTCATCCCCCATGGCGCCACCGAGATCCGGCCGGGTGATGAGGTCGTGGCTCTGACCACCCCGGAGCTGGAGGACCGCCTCAGCCGCGTGCTCCTCGGACGTCCGACATGAGGCGCGGCGATCCCCGACGGATGTCCTGGCGCAACCCGGCCCGAGGGGTCGGTTCGGTCGTCCTGCTCGCTCTGACCGTCGTAGCCGTCGGCTACCTGATCGCCGCGGTGCTCACGGCGGTGATGACGTGAACACGGCCGCTCACGGGGCCGGCCGATGAGCGTGCTGGTCAAGCCCGGTGCCGATGACCTCGAGCTGATCGGCTTCTACCTCGGCAAGGTGTTGTTGGGCCTCGGGTTGGTGATGCTGATCCCAGCGGCGGTCGCGCTCAGCCTGGCCGAGTGGAACTCCGCCAGCGCGTTCGTGATCGGGGCGAGCCTGGCGATCCTCGTCGGGGTCGTCAGCGACGCGAAGCTGGCGACCCGCCGTCCGCTGACGTGGGCGCACGGCATGGTGATCGTCGCCCTGGCATGGCTGATCGGGGCGGTGTTCGCCGCGGTCCCGATGTACCTCAGCGGTCGCTTCTCGCACCCCCTGGCCGCGCTGTTCGAGGCGATGTCGGCGCTGACCACCACGGGCATGTCGGTGATCCACGACCTCGACCACACGCCGGTCTCCGAGGACCTCTACCGCCACCTGCTGCAGTTCGCGGGCGGGCAGGGCATCGTGATCGTGGTGCTGTCGCTGTTCGCCGCCGGTGGGGCGAAGATCGCGACGCTGTACGTGTCCGAAGCCCGCGACGAGCGGATCCTGCCCAACTTCATCCGCACCGCCCGGTTCATCTTCGCGGTGGCCGGCACGTTCCTGGTGCTCGGCACCACCGCGCTGTTCATCGCGCTGTGGGCTACCGGCTTCGCGCCGAGCCGGGCCTTCTACCACGGGCTGAGCCTGTTCTTCGCCTCGTTCGACACCGGCGGGTTCTCCGTCATGCAGGCGTCGATGATCTACTACCACTCGTTCTCGGTCGAGCTGATCGTCATGATCCTGATGATCGCCGGGACGTTGTCGTTCGGGCTGCACTTCGCGCTGTGGAACGGCAACCCGCGGGAGGTCCTGCGCCACCTCGAGACCCGGACGCTGGCGGTCACCAGCACCCTGTTCTTCCTGGCGATCGGCTTCGGGCTGCTGCGTGCCGGCACCTACGACAACACCGAGGCGGTGGTCCGCAAGGGGCTGTTCACGCTGGTGTCGGCCGCGTCGAGTACCGGCCACCAGGTCAACGTCGGCGAGACCTACCTCACCGACTGGGGGGTGCTCGCCCCCGCTGCCATCGTCGGCGCCATGGCGATCGGCGGGATGGCATCGTCGACCGCCGGGGGGATCAAGGCGATCCGCGTCGGCATCGCGTTCAAGACGCTGCTGCACGACATCCGCAAGGTGCTCATGCCCGAGTCGGCGCTGGTGGTCACGACCTACCACGCCGGCAAGCGGCGGATCCTGCGGGAGGACACCTCGCGCGCGGCGACGACGGTGCTGTTGCTGTTCGCCTTCACCCACCTGATGGGCGCGATGGTCGGGTTGCTCTACGGCGAGTTCGACATCACCCAGACCCTCTTCGAGTCCGTGTCGGTGGGCTCCAACATCGGGATCTCCATCGGGGTGGTCTCCCCGGAGATGCCCCGGGGGCTCATGGCGGTGTACGTCGTGATGATGTGGCTGGGCCGCTTGGAGTACGTCGCGGTGTTCGCGCTGCTCGGCTACCTGTTCTCGCTCTCGCGCGGACGGGCGGCGGCATGAGCGCGGACCGCCACACCGGCCGGGAGCGCCGTCACGCGGCACGTGCCGCACGACGGCGCCGACGGACGCGGTGGCTATTGGTGGTACCCACGGTGGGGCTCCTGCTGATCGTGCTCGGGGTCGTCGGCCTCGAAGCCATCCACCCGCAACTGGATGACCCGGCCGACCGCGGCATGGTGGTCGACGCGCCCCCGCTGGCCATGGAGGACCAACGCCAGTGCCTGCGGGTCGCCGACGCGGACGGTCTGGCGGGCGAGATCCGCGACGACGTCCCCAGCGGCGGGCGGATCAGTTCCCCCCAGGTGTACGGGTGTCCGTCCGCGTTCGATGGACTGGAGGTGACGTTCGTCGGTGAGGCCATCGGCGAGGTGCTCCGGCGCGATGGCGGCGCGTGGCTCCAGGTCAACGACGACGCCTACGCGTTGGAGGTCGGCCCGATGGTCGGTCACCGCGAACACGCCGGCTTCAACACCGGTCTGTCGGTGTGGCTGCCCGACGGGCTCCACGAATCGGTCGAGACCGTCGGCCGGCCGGAACAGCGCGGCGACGTCCTGCTGCTGCGCGGCACGATCGAGCAGTCCGACCCCGACGATGGCGGTGGCATCACGCTCCGCGCCGACGACCTCGAGGTGCTGGCCGACGGCACCCGCATCGAGCCTCCGCTCCACCTCACCCAGGCGATCGTGGCCGCAGTGCTCGCGGTGGCCGCGTTCGGCGCGCTGATCTGGGACCGGGCGGTGCGACGTCGGTGACCGGCGCTGGCGAACGTGGACCGCCGCTGCCGAGAGGTGACCGGCCCCACCGACCGGTGACCGGCCCCACCGACCGGTGACCGGCCCCACCGAGCGGAGCTCGGCCCCACCGAGCGGGGACCGGCCCTACCGCTTGTCGGTGAGGCCAGCCTCCTGTGAGGACGGGCACAACGGTTCGATCGGACAGTCCTCGCAGCGTGGACGCCGCGCGTCACAGGTCCGGCGGCCGTGATGGATCAGCAGGTCGGACACCTCCAGCCACCGCTCCCGTGGGAACAGCCGCATCAGATCCCGCTCGATGCGCTCGGGGGTCTCCTCGCGGGTGAACCGCAACCGGCGGGCGAGGCGAGCCACGTGGGTGTCGACGACCACGCCCTCGTTGGTCCCGCAGCCGTTGGACAGCACCACGTTGGCCGTCTTGCGGGCGACCCCCGGCAGGGCGAGGAGGGCGTCGATGTCGCAGGGAACCTCCCCACCGTGATGGGCCAGCAGCAGCGCGGAGGCAGCCTGGAGGTTCTTCGCCTTC
This sequence comes from Nitriliruptoraceae bacterium, assembly GCA_007120485.1. Classification (GTDB taxonomy): domain Bacteria; phylum Actinomycetota; class Nitriliruptoria; order Nitriliruptorales; family Nitriliruptoraceae; genus SKTG01. The sequence continues at coordinate 11,803 of SKNP01000487.1, read as the reverse complement.
TGCCGGAACAACCCGAGCGTCCCGATCAGCCCCTCGATGCGCTCCAGCGACGCCTCCGCCATGGCGTGCGCATCGGGAAGCTCGGCGAACAGCTGCCGCGTGACCTCGTTGACCTTCACGTCGGTCGACTGCGCGGAGAGCATCGTGGCCACGAGCAACTCGAACCGGTCGGTGAACTCCAGCGCGATCGTCGCGTCCGGCAGCTCCGTGGCGAGGATGTCCAGGATCACCGGCGCACGCAGGGTCTTGCCCCGCTCCCGCGTCAACCCCTCGGGAACGGACGTGTGGGCGGCATCGGGCTGGGGCGTCATCGTCGCAGGGCCTCGTCGTCGGGCGTCCAGGGGCACATGGACGCGAGCGCCTTCAGCGTTCGGTCAGGACCACCGGGCCGTCGGCGGTGATCGCGATCGTGTGCTCGGTGTGCGCCGCACGACTGCCATCGCTGGTCCGAACCGTCCAGCCGTCATCGTCGATCCGGAAGTCGGTGCGCCCACCCGCCATGAACATCGGCTCGATCGCGATCACCAGCCCCGGCTTGAGCTGCATCCCACGACCAGGGGTGCCGACGTTGGGGACGGAGGGGTCCTCGTGCATGTCGCGACCGACGCCATGTCCGCCCCAGCCGTCGGGGATGCCGTAGCCGTGCTGCTGCGCCACGGACTCGATCGCGTGGCCGATGTCACCCATCCGGTTGCCCGGCTGTGCGGCCGCGATCCCGGCGTCCAACGCGTCCCAGGTGTGCTGGACCAACGCCGCGTCCTGCGGCCGTGCCTCGCCGACGATGAAGCTGACCGCCGCGTCTCCCACCCAGCCGTCGAGGATGATGCCGACGTCGATGCTGACCAGGTCGCCATCGACCAACGGTTCATCATCGGGGAACCCGTGGACGACCACGTCGTTGACCGACGCGCAGATCACGCCCGGGAACGGGGTCGGCGCGAAGTGGGGCTGGTAACCGAGGAACGCCGAGGTGGCGCCGTGTTCGCGGATCACCTCGCGGGTGATGTCGTCGAGTTGGCGCATGGTCGAGCCGACGTCCGCGGCAGCGCGCATCCGCGCATGCGCCTCGGCGACGACCCGTCCGGCCTCGCGGAGCGAGGCGATCTCCTTGGCGGTCTTGCGAACGATCACCGGTGGCCTTCCTGGTCGGCGCGCACACGCTAATGCGTCCGGTCGGGATCGGCTGACCCGACCCCGGCCTGGCCACCCGTCGCGGGGTCCGGGCCGGTGCCAGTACGCCCCAACGTTGGTTAGAGTGCTCGCGGAGGTGCAGCGTGTCCGATGATCAGGCTCGACAGACCGACCAACTCCGGGTCCGCCTGGGGTCGATGGCCGAGCGTGCGGACCGGTCGTTGCTCGTGGTCCTCCAGGCGCTGGAGACCGGTGACGGCGACAGCGCTGGCGAGGTCGTCGACGCCGATGCCCAGCGTGAACCGACCTACGCCCACATCCAGAGCGGGGTGCTGGCGACGATCGCGCTGCAGCACCCGATCGGGCGCGACCTCCGCGCGCTCACGGGCCTGCTCCACGCCAGCCTGCACATCGAGCGTATGACCGACCTCACGGTCGGCATGGCCCGGACGGTGCAGCAGGCGTCGGAGGAAGCAGGCGACGAGGACGTGACCCACCAGCTGATCGAGATGGGCGAACTCGCCCGCAACGTCGCGCAACGCTCGGTACAGGCCTTCCTCGGCGACGACGTGGAGACCGCGGACGAGGCCGAACGCCTCGACGATGCCGTCGATCGACTGGACTCCGGCATCTTCGAGCGGCTCGTCCGGCTGGCTGCCGACGACGAGAGCCGGCTGCCGTGGGCGACCCGGATGATCCACCTGACCCGCCAGTTCGAGCGGTACGCCGACCACGGGGTCGACGTCGCCGAGCAGGCGGTGTTCGTCCGCTCCGGGGAACCGGTCCGGCTGCGACGGCCCTCGTACACCTGACCCCACCGGCCAGTGCGACGGCCGCACACGGGTAGGCTCCAGCGCGACCGACCGAGGGGCCATGGATGTCAGGGGCGTGGCCGGACCGTGGCGGCCACGTGTGGCCCAAGGACGGCGAGGTGGTGCGCGACGACGGCACCGTCGTGCGCTACGCGGCGCAGGGACCACGGGGCGCACCGACGGTCGTGCTCTGCGCCGGCTTCCTCTGCCCGGACAACTTCTGGCGTGATCTCGCCCCCGACCTGGTGCGCGACCACCGGGTACTGATGCTCAACTACCGCGGCGTCGGGGCATCGAGCGAGGCCGGCGGGGGTGACCGACCGCCGGAGGCCAGCGCGTACACGATGGAGGACCTAGCCGGCGACGTCGCCGCGGTCGTCGACACCGAACAGGCGGGGCCGGCGACCGTGGTCGGCCACTCGATGGGGGTGCAGGTCGCGCTGGCGTTGTGGCAGGCACGCCCCGACCTGGTCCGCCACCTCGCGCTGCTGGCCGGATCGGTCTCGACGCCGTTCGAGACCTTCTACGGCACCCGGGCCGCCATGGCGGTGTTCCCGGTGCTGTCGATGGTGCTACCCGCGCTGCCCCGGACGGTGATGGCGTGGCCCATGCGGGCGCTGGAGCTGCCCGTCGCGATGCCGGTCGCCCACCTGATCCGGGCGCTCGGGCCCAACACCCCCGACGAGGGGATGCGGCTCTACCGCGACCACTTCGGACGGGTCGACCCCCGAACGGCGATCTGGACGGCGCGTGGCATGCACGCCTTCGACGCGACCGACTGGCTCGACCAGGTCAGCGTGCCGACGTTCGTGGCGGTCGGCGACGCCGACTACTGGACTCCACCAGCGCTCGGCGAGCGGATGGTCGAGCGGTTCCCCGACGCGGACCTGCTGGTGGTCGAGGGCGCGAGCCACGCGCTCCCGATCGAGTTCCCCGAGCGGTTGCTGCCACGGATCCGGGAACTCACGCGCCGGTGAGCCGCGGGCCCGATCGGTCAGTAGGCGACCGCGGAGTACTGCCGCAGCTTGGCCAACTGGTGCCAGGCCCGGATCTCGCGGACGGTGCCGGACTTGGACCGCATCACCAGCGACTCCGTGGTCGCACCGCGACGGTCGAAGCTGACCCCCCGCAGCAGGTTGCCCTGGGTGATGCCGGTGCACGAGATGAAGCAGTCGTCGGCTCGGACCAGATCGTCGGCGGTGAGCACCTGATCGAGGTCGTAGCCCCGCTCGAGCGCCTGGTCCCGCTCAGCGTCGCTGCGCGGCCACAACCGTCCGAGCATGGCACCCTCCAACGCTTTGACGGCACAGGCGGTGATCACCCCTTCGGGGGTTCCACCGATGCCGTAGAGGACGTCGACCTGGGGGCGCTGATCCCAGGCGGCGACGATGGAGGCTTCGACATCGCCGTCGGTGATCAACTGCAGTCGGGCACCGGCCTCCCGGATCTGCCGTTTGGCGTCCTCGTGCCGGTCGCGGTCGAGCATGACCACGGTGATGTCCTGGACGTCGCGGCCCACCGCCGCGGCGACTGCGGTGAGGTTGTCGCCGAGCGAGACATCCAGGTCGATCGCACCGGCCGCGGCGGGACCGACGACCAGCTTCTCCATGTAGACGCACGGACCAGGGTCGAACATCGATCCCGAGGGTGCCGCCGCCATCACCGCCAGCGACCCCGGTCGGCCCTCCGCCAGCAATCGAGTGCCGTCGATCGGATCGACGGCGATGTCGACCTCCGGTGCGGCACCGGTGCCGACGTGTTCGCCGTTGTAGAGCATCGGGGCTTCGTCCTTCTCCCCCTCCCCGATGACGACGGTGCCGGCGACCTCGACGGTGTCCAGCACCGTGCGCATGGCGTCGACGGCCGCCTGATCGCCGGCCTCCTTCTCGCCGCGCCCCTGCCAACGGGCGGCCGCCATCGCGGCAGCTTCGGTGACCCGCACGATCTCGATCGCGAGGTTTCGGTCCGGCCTCTCTCCGCTCACAGCGAGCCTCCTGATCGACACCGGTCCGGCGAGGTGCACCCCCGGCCGCCCGCTTCGCAGGCTAGTCCCCCTCAGCGCGCTGACCAGGGGCGATCGGGAGGTTCACCGGCGTTGCCGGTCGCTGCGGGGTCCACGCGCGTCGGCTGACGGGAGCGATCCGGTCTCGACCTGGATCCGCAGGGCGTCGTTCTCGAACGCGACCCGGTCAGCGAGCCCCGTCTGGTCGTCGAACCAGCGCTTGATCAGCGAGACCGTGGCCGGATCGCGTTCGGCGACCTCGGTCAACCAGGCTCGTGCGGCTTGCAGGCTGCGGCCATTCGGCACCACCCGTTGCACGAAACCGCGCCGGTCGGCCTCCTCGGCGTCGACCTCACGACTGGAGAGCACCCAGTCCTTCGCGACCGACAACCCCACCTGCCCGATCGTCCGAGCCCAACCGACGGGCACCCCGTGGATCGCCCCGGCGAAGCGCAGCCACGCTCCCGCGCCAGCGATCCGCACATCGCAGGCCGCGGCGAGCTCCGCGCCACCGCCCACCGCCGGCCCCTCGATGGCCGCGACCGTCGGAACCGGGACCGACAGCATCGTCTCGAACAGCGTCGTCAACAGCTCCATCCGCCGTCGGCCCCCATCGTCGACGACCTCCTGGAGATCCGCCCCGGCGCTGAACACCTGCTCACCACCGGTGAGCACCACCCCGCGGAGTCCGGCGGTCCCCCGGGCGGCGTCCAGTACGTCGACCAGCCCCGCCACCAGCGCCGTGTCCAGCGCGTTGCGGGTCTGCGGCCGGTCCAACCGCACCACCTCGAGGTGCCCGTCGCCGACCGCGACGTGCTCGATCCGGAGCCCCTCGCCCACGTCTGGTCTCCCGTTCGTCTCCGGCACGACAACGTCGAGGTGGTGCCCGACCGGCGACGCACGCTACCGCCACCATCGACGGGCACCACCCGTCCGCGGATGGTGCGGACGGGTACCGTCCCACCCGTGTCCACCGCCTCACGCGAACGCCTGCGACGGCTGGTCCGGCGGAGCGACGCCGATCCAGCCGAGGCTGCCCTGCTCTGCTGCGTGGAGGCCGAGCCCACGCTGGACGTCGACGCGACGCTGTTGCGGCTGGACGCGCTCGCCGACCCGTTGCGCAGCCGCGGGTACGCACGCAGCTCGCCCGAACCCGCCGCGACGGCCCTCGCGGACTACCTCGCCGTCGAGCAGGGGTTCACCGGCGATCCGGCCACGTTCCACGACCCGGACAACGGGCTGCTCCACCGCGTGCTGGAGACCAAGCGCGGGCTGCCGATCACCCTGGCGATCGTCTACGTCGCGATCGCTCGACGGCTCGAGATGTCCGCGTTCCTGGTCAACCTGCCCGGTCACGTCGTCGTCGGGCTCGGCGAGGACACCCCGCCGGTCTTGCTCGACGCGTTCCACGGCGGCGCTCAGCTCGACGAAGGCGACGCCGCGGCCCGGGTGGAGGCCAACACCGGTGGCCGGCTGACCTACCGGCGGTCGATGCTTCGGCCAGCGCCCACCGCGATGGTGGTCCGCCGCCTGCTCAACAACCTGACCCGGGATTTCGACCGCGCCGACCGGCCGCTCGACGCGCTGTGGAGCGTCGAGCTTCGGCTGCTGCTGCCGAACCGGCACCCCGACGATCACCGTGAACTCGGTGCGCTACTCAACCGGGTCGGACGCTTCGACGCCGCGGCTGAAGCCTTCGAGACCTACCTGGAGCTGACCTCCAGCGAAGCGCCTGGGCGCGAGGAAGCCCGCCGGGCGGCGATCGAGTCCCGCGCGCGTATGAACTAACGGATGGACCAGCCGGGGGTCAGAAGATCATCGCGGCCTGCTCGGCCAGCGGACTGCGCACCCCCTTGCTCAGGGTCACGTGGCCGAACAACGGGCTGCCCTTCATCTTCTCGATCAGGGCCGCCATCCCGCCGTACGGCGAGATGTAGGGGTTGTCGACCTGTCCGAGGTCCCCGCAGAACACGACCTTGCTGCCCAACGCCATCCGGGTCAGCACGACCTTGAGCGCCGAGAGCTCGATGTTCTGCGCCTCGTCGACCACGACGAACTCGTCGGTGATGGACCGACCGCGCAGGTAGGTGATGGCGGCGAGCTCGAGCTGTCCGCGGTCGACCAGCGACTCGATCGTGCTCTGGATCTGGCGGTGCTCGCGGGTGCCGAGCGCTCCAGCGGGCTCGGTCCGAAGCAGCGCGTACAGGTTGTCGTAGACGGCGGCCATCCACGGTGCGAGCTTCTCATCGAGGTCCCCGGGCAGGTAGCCGAGCTCCTGTCGACCGACGGCCATCAACGGCCGGTAGACCGACAACCGACGGTAGGCGGTGGCCTCCAACACCTGCTCGAGCCCGGCGGCCAGGGTCAGGAACGTCTTGCCGGTGCCGGCCATCCCCATCAGGGACACGCACGGCACGTCCGGGTCGAGCAGCAGGTCGATCGCGAAGGTCTGGCGGACGTCGCGTGCGCCCATCCCGAAGACCTGCCGGTGCCCCTGCACGCGGTGGAGCGTGGCCGTGCCGTCGTCGTCGACGTCGATCACCCGCCCGAGCCCCGACGCGGACCGGCCCGATCGCAGGACCAGGCACGCGTTCGGCCACAGCTCCGGGCCGCCGCCCGCCAGGGCCGCGTCGACGGTCAGCTCGGCCTTGCCGTCACGGTGCAGCGCGTCCAGCAGCAGGTGATCGACCTCGAGTTCGACGACGCCCGTGGTGTGCTCCTCCGTGCGGGCGGTGTCGGCGAGGTAGTCCTCCACCTCAACGCCGAGCTGGCTGCCCTTGATCCGCAAGGCCGCGTCCTTGGTGACGAGGACGGCCTGGAGCCCGATCGCGACGGCCAGGATCCGGTGGTCGGCCTTCGCCGGGTCGAGGTAAGGCGGCAGGGTGACGTCGACGTGGTTCGACTCGATCCGCAGGCTGCCGCCCGACGGTAACGACATCGGGTCGCGCAACCCACCACCGGAACTGACGCGCAGCTGCTCGATCTCGCGCAGGGCCAGCCGCGCGTTGCGGCCGACGTCATCGAGGGCGGTCTTCTTGCGGTCGAGTTCCTCGATGACCACCAAGGGCAGGACGACGTCGTGCTCGTCGAAGCGCAGGTAGGCGTGCGGGTCGGCGAGCAGGACGCAGGTGTCGAGGACGTACGCGTGACGGTCGGACGGGGCGGGGGTCATGGGCATCGGTGGCTCCCGGGCACGCCGGGGGCGGCGGACGCTCCTCGCCGATCCCCGGAGACGACGAACGCCGCCCCGAGGGGGGCGGCGTGGTGGTGGCAGCGAGGTGACGTGCGGTCGGCTCCGGGCCTCGTGGGGCGTGCCGACCCCGAGGCTGGGAGCTGGTACTCGCTCCCAGGTCAGGTCGGACCGGCTCGGGCTGCTCGGACGTCACGTGGGTGAGGGACCTCCGCGGCGGGTCGGTCGTCGACGGCGACCGACGACCGTGGGTCGACCGTAGCGCGGACCCTTCCCCGAACCACGCAACCGCGACGTGAACGATGCAGGAACACACGGGTCAGCGGGCGTAAGCGCCGTGTGCGGCGCTGGTCACCGACGCGAGGCCGCGGGTTCAGCGGCCGAAGCGCCGTGTGCGGCGCTGGTCACCGACGCGAGGCCGCGGGTTCAGCGGCCGAAGCGCCGTGTGCGGCGCTGGTAGTCCCGCAACGCGCGGAGGAAGTCGATGCGGCGGAACTCGGGCCAGTAGGTATCGCAGAAGTAGAACTCGCTGTGGGCCGACTGCCACAGCAGGAAACCGGAGAGACGGATCTCGCCCGAGGTGCGGATGATCAGGTCCGGGTCGGGCAGCCCGGTGGTGTAGAGGTGCGCGCCGATGTCCTCCGGTTCGAGGGTGGTGGCCACCTCCTCGAGGGACAGCCCGGCTGCGGCCCGGTCGGCGAGCAGGCTGCGGAGCGCGTCGGTGATCTCCTGCCGGCCGCCGTACCCGACCGCGACCTGGACCCGCAACCGGTCGTGGTGGACGGTGGCTTCCTCGGCCCGCTTGAGCGACTCGCGGGTGGAGGGTGGAAGCTGGTCGAGGGCGCCCACCGCGGTCACCCGAAGGCCCCGCTTGCGCGCATCGTCGGTGCACGCCATGCGCTCGACGGTGTCCTCGATGATCGTGATCAGCTGGTTGACCTCGAGTTCGTCGCGCGTGAGGTTCTCGGTCGACAGCAGCCACAGGGTCACGTACGGGATGCCGAGTTCGAGGCACCAGTCGAGGAACGGGTCGATCTGGCGTGCGCCGGCCGCGTGGCCGTCCGATGCGTCGCGAAGACCTCGCTCCACCGCGTAGCGCCGGTTGCCGTCGAGGACCACCCCGACGTGCTGCGGCAGCGGTCCGCCCGCCAGCTCCTTGGCGAGCCGACGTTCGTAGATCCGGTAGACGAGATCGGTGGGGGCCATCATCGCTCGATGCTAGGGCGCCCGACCGTCGAGGCACAGCACGCAGGTGCTGTGGTAGAGTGGGGGATCAACGCCCGGGCGACGCTGGAACCCCCACGCCCCGGGCGTCCTTCGTGAGGCCACCGCGTGCGCGCACCTGCGCTGCGACGCATCCGGGCCCACAACCGCGACGCACGGACGGAGCGAGCTATGGCCGAGACCTATCTGAGCCAGGAGGCGTACGACCGCCTCCGCCAGGAACTCGACACGCTCAAGACCGACGGGCGCGAACGCATCTCCGCACAGATCGAGGAGGCGCGAGCGCACGGCGACCTCCGTGAGAACGCGGAGTACCACGCCGCCAAGGACGAGCAGGGCCAGATGGAGGCCCGCATCCGGCAGCTCGAGGAGCTCCTGCGCGACGCGAAGATCGGCGAGCCGGACGACACCGAGGTGGCCCGCCCGGGCCTCGTGGTGGAGCTCGAGGTCGAGGGCGACCAGGAGGTCTACCTGCTGGGCAGTCGCGAGGACCAGCACGACGAGCTGGAGATCCTCTCGACGGAGAGCCCGATGGGACAGGCGGTCATCGGCCAGGGGGTCGGCAAGACCGTCAGCTTCAGCACGCCGGCGGGTGCCGAGATCCAGGTCACGATCGACGACATCCGCACGCCGTAGCGCGCTCGCACGCCGCAACGGCGCTCACGCACGGTCACGGCGCTCACGCACCGCCCGGAAACGCGCCTCACCCCGTCCAAGGAAGGGCTCGGCTCCGCACCTTGTCTACCGGCAAGGAGCGTGAGTCATGTCGTCCACCCCGACCGAGTCCGCCACCGGGCTGTCACCTCGCCAGAAGCGGCGCGTGCTCGCGAAGCTGGCCTTCGTGGTCGGCGGCACGCTGTCGTTCTTCCTCTCGGTGTACCTGTGGTTCTTCACCGGCGACGAGCTGACGGCGATCTACGTCGGCCTGTGGGTGCCGTCGCTGTTCTCGCTGGGCGCGCTCGTCGCGTCACCGGAGGGCGAGCGATGACGCTGCTCGCGGCGTTGACCCAGCCCGGGACGCTGTTCGCGATCGGTGCGGTGGTGTTCTTCATGGGCGGCTTGGGGCTGACCCTGATCGGGATCGAGCTGTTCGACCGCTGGCGGATCCGCGAGAAGCAGGCGGACGAGGAGGGCTACCTCGACGAGGAGACCATGCGCCAGGCCATCACCGACCCACGCCACCGCCGCCACTGACGACCGCCGCTCGCCCCGGGCCCTGATCCTGGGCCCGCACCGACCACGCGCGTCACCGCGCCATCGACGTACGCGTCAGCCGGCCGGAGCGGCGCCGGATCCACTCGGTGGGTCGGTGCCACCGGCCGGGTACGACTCGTCCGGATGTGCCAGCCCGTGATCGAGCCAGGTGACCTGCTGGCGCAGCACCTCGTAGGCACGCAAGCGCGCGGCGTCGGACCCGTCCGCCTCGGCACGATCCACCTCGTCGCGCATCCGTTCCACGGTCGACGGGCCGAGTTCGAGCAGCCCTTCGCTCCCGCCGCTGGCCCAGCGAGCCAGGACGTAGCGCACGAGCGCCCCTACGGGCACGTCGATCGACCGGGCCAGGCCGGTGAGGGTCAGCAGCGGGTCGGCGCGGCTGTAGGCGGCGACATCGACCTTGAGGTTGGCGTCCGGGTCGTCGTCCGGCCACGGGCCGTCCCAGGAGCGCAGCCGCACGACGGGCTCGTCACCGTCCTCCACGAGCCCGTCACGCCACCGCTCCGACCCCTCTCTGCTCACCGCAGCCGCTCCGTTCGATCGCGGCGTCCGCTCACCGCAGCCGCCTTCGTCCGATGGCGGCGTCTGCTCACCGCAGCCGCTCGACCACCATCGCCATGCCCTGGCCGCCACCGACGCACATCGTCTCCAGTCCGAAGGTGCCGTCGCGGTGCTGCAGGCCGTTGAGCAGCGTGCCCGTGATCCGCGCACCGGTCATCCCGAACGGATGGCCGACGGCGATCGCGCCACCGTGCGGATTGAGCTTGTCGTCGTCGATCCCCAGGTCGTCGGCCGACGGGATCACCTGCGCGGCGAACGCCTCGTTGATCTCCACGATGTCCATATCGTCGATCGTCATACCCGCGCGTTCCAGTGCCTGCCGCGACGACTCGACCGGCCCGTAGCCCATGATCTCCGGGTCCAGCGCGGACACGCCGGTGGACACGATGCGGGCGATCGGCTCGATCCCGAGCTCGTCCGCTTTGGTGTCGCTCATCACGACCACGGCTGCCGCACCGTCGTTGAGGGGGCAGGCGTTGCCCGCAGTGATCCGACCATCAGGCCGGAACACCGGCTGGAGCTCGGCCATCTTGTCGCGGTTCGCGGGCCGCGGCGAGTCGTCGGCCGACAGCGTCGAGCCGTCGGGCAGTTCGATCGGGGTGATCTCGTTCGCCCAGAACCCCTCCGCGTCCGCCTTGGCGTACCGGTTCTGCGACTCGAACGCGAAGTCGTCCATCCGTTCGCGGGAGACACCCTTCAGCAGCGCCAGGTTCTCCGCGGTCTGGCCCATCGGGATGTAGATGTCCGGCAGGTCGGCAGGCTCCCAGCCGTCGGCTCCCTCCTCCGCACGCTGCTCCGTGCGGGCCACCGCGTCAGCGAACCGGGGGTTCTGGGTGTCCGGCAGCGAGTCGGAGTTGCCCTTGACGTACCGCGAGACCATCTCCACGCCGGCGGAGACGAACACGTCGCCTTCGCCGGCTTTGATCGCGTGCATCGCCATGCGCGTGGTCTGCAAGCTCGAGGAGCAGTAGCGGGTCAGCGTCGTGCCCGGGACGCTCTCCCACCCGAGCAACGTGGCCACCACGCGGGCCATGTTGAAGCCCTGCTCCCCACCGGGCAGACCGCACCCGAGGTGGAGGTCGTCGATCATCTCCGGGCCCACCTGCGGGACCTGGCGCATGGCCGCATCGATGATGGTGGCAGTCAGGTCGTCGGGACGCAGCTCGGTCATCGAACCCTTGAAGGCCCGACCGATCGGCGTGCGGGCGGTGGCGACGATCACGGCTTCGGGCATGGCGGTCCTCGCAGGGCTCGGGGCTGCGTCGTGCCGTCACGCTACTACGCGACCGAGCGGTGCAGCGGTGCGGGGTTGCGCGGGCGGGGTTGCGCGGGCGGGTCGATCCAGCCCGGGGCCGGGACCTCAGTACTCCACGATGCGTTCGCGCCGCCAGACGCCTCCGAGCAGCCCGGCGATGAGGCAGACCACGGCGATCACCAGGTAGAGCACGGCGGTCTCGCGACCGACACCGAGCAGCCCGGAGAACGCTCCGGGCTCGATCATCCAGACCAGACCGAACACCAGCGAGACGAGCCCCAGCCCGGTGAGCGACGACCGGTCCGCGCTCGCTGCGGCGGAGACCGTCAGCACGCCGATGACGATCTCGATGATGCCCATCAGCGGGGTCCGCTCGAACGGACCGACGGTGGTCACGGGTTCGGAGAACGATT
>SKNP01000467.1 GCA_007120485.1 Nitriliruptoraceae bacterium | reverse complement strand
TCGGGGTCGCCGGTCACCACACGTTGGGCTACCGCGACAGCGGCATGGTCGAGGAGGCGTCCAACGACCATCCCGACAGCTTCCACCGGGCGGACGTCGAGGTGGCGGCGACGGCGCTGGCCGCGATCATCCGCGCCGAGCGTCCGCAGGTGGTGGTCTCCGACGCCGCGGACGGGACCTACGGCCACCCGGACCACGTCAAGGCCAACCGCGTCACGGTGCGGGCGGTCGAGCTGGCGGCGGATGCCGCCGCGGACGTGCCCGGTGCGCCGTGGCAGGTCGCCAAGCGCTACGTCACGGCGCTGGCACGCGGTCGCCTGTTCGAGCTCCACCAGGCCATGCGCGCGGCCGGGTTGCCGTCGCCGTTCGGTGAGGACGATCTGGCCGACCCATCGGCGTTGACCTTCGGTACCGACGATGCGTTGGTGACCACGGAGGTCGACGTGCAGCCGTGGATGCCCCGCAAGCGGGCGGCGTTGGCGGCCCACCGCAGCCAGATCTCCGCTGACTCGTTCTTCCTCAACACCCCGCCGGAGCTGGAGGCCGACGCGTTCGCGGTCGAGCAGTTCGTGCTGGAGGTCGGGGAGCTGGGTGAGGTCGACGCGGACGGCCGCGAGCGGGATCTGTTCGCTGGGCTGCGGGGCGTCGATCCGGCCCGGTTCAAGGCGGCGCTGGGCAGCTTCGTGACCGGGGTGACGGTGATGACGACCGTGGCCGACGGCGTGCCGCACGGCATGACGGCCAACGCGGTCGCCTCGGTGTCGCTGTCGCCGCCGTTGGTGCTGGTCTGCGTCGGCCTGGAGGCGTCGATGGCCGAACACGTCAGCGAGGGCGGGGTGTTCGCGCTCAGCTTCCTCGCTCGCGAGCAGCGGGCGCTCTCCGACCGGTTCGCCGACCCGTCGCGCGGCGATGGCCACGTGCAGTTCGATGGGGTCAGCTGGGAAGCGCGCACGACGGGCGCGCCCGTCCTGCTCGGCGTGTCGGCGTGGGTCGACTGCCGCGTGCACTCGGTCACCGCGGCCGGCGACCACCTGATCGTGATCGGCGAGGTGGTCGACCTGGGCGCGACCGACCGCGAGCCGCTGGCCTACCTGCGTGGCCGGTACGGCGGGTTCCTACCGGCGCCCGACGCGACCGATCGGGAGGACCACCATGGAACGACGTGAGTTGGAGATCTCCACGGGCTCAGCGCGGATCACCGACGTGACCGCCGAGGTCGCCGGGTTCGCCCGCGACGTGGGCGGTGACGGGTTGGTGCACGCGTTCCTGCCGCACGCGACCGCGGGCCTGGCGTTGCTGGAGACCGGGGCCGGGTCGGACGAGGATCTGGCGCACCACCTCGACACCCTGCTGCCGCGGGACGACCGGTGGCGGCACGCTCACGGTTCGCCCGGTCACGGCGCCGACCACGTCCTGCCCGCCATCGTCAGCCCGAGCCTGACCCTGGCGGTCGATGACGGGCGGCTGGCCCTCGGGACCTGGCAGTCGGTCGTGCTCGTCGACACCAACGCCGACAACCCGCACCGGCGTTTGCAGCTGCGCTTCGTGCGGGGCTGAACCGGCTGAACCGGCTGGTGCGGCGGAGCGTCGCGGGACCCGTCAGTGCGGGGTGCCGAAGAGCCGGTCGCCGAAGTCGCCGAGGCCCGGGACGATGTAGCTGTTCGCATCGAGCTCCGGGTCGATCGCGGCCGTGACGATGCGGGTACCGGGGTTCTCCGAGCGGATCCGGTCGATGCCGGTCTGCGTGGCGACCACCGACAGGACGGTGACCTGTTCGGCGCCCTCCGCGTCGAGGGCCGCGACGGCATCGGAGGCGGAGCCGCCGGTCGCCAGCATCGGCTCGAGGACCAGTACCCACGCACCGTCGAGCGGTGGCACCTTGAAGTAGTAGCGGCGTGCCTTGAGGGTCTCCTCGTCGCGTTCCATCCCGATCATCCCGACCAGGGCGGTCGGGATGACGTCGTGGACGCCGCCGAGCAGGCCGAGTCCAGCCCGCAGGACCGGTACCGCGACCACGGTGCGCCCCGGCCCGAAGGCTGGCGCGGGTCCGAGGGGCGAGGCCACGGTGCCCGCGGCTCCCGGCAGGTCCTGCACCGCACGCAGCGCGAGCATCGAGCCCAACCGTCGCGCGTGGTGGCGGAAGTGCTCCGGTGAGGTCGATCCGTCCCGGAGGGAGGCGAGCTGCACGCCGGCGATCGGGTCGTCGTCGAGGACGAGGACCTCGGGCGGGGTCTCGGGCACGGTGGCTCCGTTGGGTCGACGGTGGTCGGCGTCGGAGAGACGCGGTGGGTCGGCGGTAGCCTAGACGTCGTCGATCAGTGGGTGACGCGATGCGGACGCGGCAGCTGGTCGCGGCCGTTGCGGTCGTGACCTTGCTCGGCGCGTGCACGGCCGACGACGATCCCGACGCCGCCACCGAGCCCCCGGTGGCCGTCGAGGACGATGCCGCCTCCGGTTCGATGGGTGCCGAGGTCGCCGTGATCCTGCCGCCCGCGGGGTCGCTCGATGCCGCGGCCGCGGAAGCCCTCGACCGCCAGGCGGCGACGCTGGGTGACGACCTGCCGCGGGGGATCGACGGGGTGAGCGTGCACGTCCCGGAGTCGACCACGTTCGCCCGTGACCTCGCCGGGGTGTTCGGTGACCGCGGTGTCGACCTCGTGTGCTTCCTCGGGCCTGACGCGGTGAGCGTGGTGACCAGCTCAGCCGAGCGGTACCCGGCGACCCAGTACTGCGCCTCGCCGGCCGACCGTCCCGACGACGGTGCCGCGGAGTTCGAGGGGGAACCCGTCGATCAGGGCGAGGACGTCACCCGGCTCGAGGTGCGAGCGGAGGAGCTCGGCCACGTGGTCGGCGTCGGCGCCCGACGTGCCGCCGGTGACGGCTCGGTCGGGCTCCTGCTCAGCGGTGATGAGCTCCCGGACAGCCGGTTCGAAGCCGGACTGGAAGCCGGCCTGACGGGCGTCGAGGTGGTGCGCCCCGACGACGTGGACGAGGAACTCGAACCGGACGCCGCCGCCGAGGAGCAGGCGCAGACGCTCCTCGACGCCGGCGCGACGGTGGTGGTCGTCGACGGCGCGGCCGGCAGCTCCGCAGCGGTGGCGGCGCTCGCGGACCAGGTGGTGTTGCTCGGCCCGGCGGGGGTGCTCGACGCCGCCGACGTCGACGACCGGGTCGTGCTCACCTGGACGACGCGGTGGGACCGGGTCTTCGGCCCGTTGGTCGAGGCGGTCGTCGAGGAGGACACCGACGTCCGGACGTTCGGGATCGTCGAGGAGGCCTTCGAGGTGGACGCGGGAGCTGCCGCATCGACGTCCACCGGGGCCGCGGTTGCCGACGCGCTCGCGGACCTGGCCGAGGGTTCGCGGGATCCGCTGTCGCCGGCCCCCGGGTCGGGGTTGGCGGCCATGCGTCCGTCGGGGAACGCGGACGACGACGCGGACGAGGACGAGGACGACGACCAGGACGCTGAGGACGACGGGAGCGACGCCCCGGACGACGCCGACGACGACGCTTCCGACGACGGTGAGGACGACGACACCGAGGGGTCCTGACACGGCGCGAGGGCGATCGACGGCGCCTAGGATGGGGCCGAGCCCCAGCGGCCCGATCCGTTCGCTGCCCCTCGGCCCGCACCTCGGTACGCCGGATCCGCCAACGTCCATCCCTGCCTGCTGAGCCCTCGAGGACCACACGTGCGCCGTGCCAAGATCGTTGCGACCCTGGGCCCCGCCCTCGATGACCCGAGCCGCCTGCGAGCCGCGATCGAGGCGGGGATCGACGTCGCCCGCCTCAACTTCTCGCACGGCACGAAGGAGGAGCACCGCCAACGCTTGGAGGCGGTCCGTGCCACCGGCCGTGAGGTGGGACGCACCGTCGGCAGCCTGGGCGATCTCCAGGGGCCGAAGATCCGGCTCGGTGAGGTGCCCGACGCCGGTATCGAGCTGCGTGAAGGCGGGCAGGTCGTGTTCGTCTCCGGTGTCGATGAGCTCGACGATCACGCGCTCGACGACGGGACCCCGGTCGTGCCGGTGGTCTACGAGGGCCTCGCGGACGACGTCGAACCGGGGTCGCTGATCCTCATCGACGACGGGCTGCTGCGGATGGTCGTGTCCTCGGTGGAGGGTGCCCGGGTCAACGCCCGTGTGGTGGTCGGAGGTCTGGCCAAGTCACGCAAGGGCGTGAACCTGCCCGGCGTCGCCGTCTCGGCCAAGAGCCTCACGGAGAAGGACCGGGAGGACGTCGCCTCGATGGTGGAGCTGGGTGTCGACTGGATCGCCTTGTCCTTCGTCCGTCGGGCGGAGGACGTGCTCGAGTTGCGGGAGCTCATCCGTTCTCACGGCGGGGGGCAACCGATCGTGGCCAAGCTCGAGCGCCCCGAGGCGGTCGACAACCTCGAGGAGATCGTGCGGGTCACCGACGCGGTGATGGTCGCGCGCGGCGACCTGGGGGTGGAGGTCGGGCCGGAGCGGGTGCCGGCCATCCAGAAGGAGATGATCGACCTGTCCAACCGCTACTCCCGACCGGTGATCACCGCGACGGAGATGCTCGATTCGATGATCCGCAGCCCTCGACCGACCCGCGCGGAGGCGTCCGACGTCGCGAACGCCATCTTCGACGGCACCGACGCCGTGATGCTCTCCGGGGAGACCGCCGCTGGCCGCTACCCGGTCGAGGCCGTGCGCACCATGGCGCGGATCGTCGAGGTGGCTGAGGGGGCCGCCGACCGCGTCCGTCCGCGGTCGCCTGATACCGAGCACGGCAACATCACCGGCACCGTCGTCGCCAAGGCCTCGGTCCAGATCGCCGACGACGTCGGCGCCAAGGCCATCATGGTCTTCTCGTTCTCCGGGGCCTCGATCCAGCTGGTGTCGAAGTTCCGTCCGAG
>SKNP01000244.1 GCA_007120485.1 Nitriliruptoraceae bacterium | reverse complement strand
CGTGGAAGGCCATCGCCAGCGCCGCGGAGCGCGAGCCGGGTGCGAGCACCGCGTCGGTGACCCCGCCGCGAGCCATCTCATCGACCAGCACCAGGGCGCACGCATGGGAGGGGTTCTGGGCCTGCACGTCAGCTCGCCTCCAGGTGCGCGGCGGCCAGCCCGAGCCGTTCCAACAGCTCGCTGGTCACGTCCGGGTCGGGGGTGTGGGCATCCAGCAGCGCGCCGTCCGGGGCGACCCGGCGGACGTCGAGGTGGCCGTCGACCGGCATCAGCGGTTCGGGCGTCACGTCGCTGGCGAGCAGGGTGGCCGTCCCCAACCCGCAGGCGTACGGCAGCTGCGGCAACGCGGCCGCCAACGCGACGCCGGCGGCCAGGCCCACCGAGCTCTCCAACGCCGAGGAGACCACCGCGGGCAACCCGGCCGCGTCCACCACCTCCAAGGCCCGACGCACCCCGCCCAACGGTTGGACCTTCACGACCACGAGGTCGGCGGCGTCGAGCCCGGCGACCCGCAACGGGTCGTCGGCGGTACGCACCGATTCGTCCGCCGCGAGCGGCACGTCGACCCGGCGGCGGACCTCGCCGAGCTCCTCCAGGGTGGCGCAGGGCTGCTCGACGTACTCCAAGCCGCCCGCGGCCCGATCGAGCCGGACGATCGCCAACACCGCCGTCTCCACGTCCCACGCGGCGTTGGCGTCGACCCGGACATGACCGTCCGGGCCGAGCGCGTCGTGGACGGCAGCGACCCGTTCGACGTCGGCGGCCAGGTCCTGCCCGGCTTCGGCGACCTTGACCTTCGCGGTCGCGCAGCCGGACCCCGCAGCCAGGCGGTACGCGGTCTCCGGGTCGACGGCCGGGATCGTGGTGTTGACCGGCACACGGTGGCGCACCGCGTCCGGGAACGGTTCGGTGGCCGCTTCCTGCGCGGCAGCGAGCCACCTCGACGCGTACGCCGGGCCGTACTCCGGGAACGGCGAGAACTCGCCCCATCCGGCCGGGCCGCGCAGCAGGACCCCGCGGCGCTCGGTCGTGCCCCGGAAGCGCTGGCGCATCGGCAGGGCGAACGGTCGCAGATCGCTGATGCCGGCTGCCACGTGCCCTCCTCGTCGTCACCCGCATGGTCCCACGTTCGCGCCCCGGTGTGGTGCAGCGTGCCGGGTGGCGGCCGGCGCGGGTCGGGCACTCAGCCGGCCATGGCCAGGCCGATCGTGAGGAACCCACCGAACAGCACCAGCGTCTGGGCCGTGCGCTCCAGCACCGGGACCAGTTCCGGCCCGAGCGGGACCCGGGTGGCGCTCTGGATCGCCGGCCCGGCCGTGCCGAGCGCGCCGAAGCCGAGCAGCGGTAGCCAGGACCCGGCGACGTAGGCGATCGGTGCCACCATCAGTACGGAGAGCACCAGCAACGCCTGGTACAGCCGGCGGGTGAGCCCCTCCCCCAGCCGGACCGCAAGGGTCCGCTTGCCGGCCGCCTCGTCGGTGGGGATGTCTCGGAGGTTGTTGACCACCAGCAGCGCCACCGAGGTGAACCCGATCGGGATCGCGGCCAACACCGGCAACAGCTCGAGCTGCCCGTCCTGGACGTACGCCGACCCGGCGGTGGCCACCAGGCCGAAGAACACGAACACGCTGAGCTCGCCCAGCCCGAGGCTGGCGTACGGCTTGGTGCCACCGGAGTAGCCGAGAGCCGCCACGATCGCCAGCGCACCGACCAGCAGCAGCTCGGGACCGACCAGGATGGCGAGGACCAGCCCGGTGACCGCCGCGACCCCCAACGCCACGAACGTGGCGTTGCGCATCCCGGCGGCGCTGACCAACCCGCTGGCGACCGCGCGGCGGGGACCGGTCCGCGCCGCCGAGTCGACGCCCTTGACGCCGTCGAACCAGTCGTTGGCGTAGTTGACCGCGACCTGCAACGACAGGGCGACGACCAGCGCCAGCACGAACCGGAGGGGATCGGCCTCCGGGATGGGGGTCGCCGCCGCTGCGGTCCCGACCAGCACCGGCGCGAACGCCGCCGGCAGGGTCCGGGGTCGCGCGGCTTCCACGTAGGGGTTCACGTTGCCACCACCATCAGTAGTGGTAGGGATACGCGGACCAGTCCGGCTCGCGCTTCTCCAGGAAGCTGTCGCGTCCCTCCTGCGCTTCGTCGGTCATGTAGGCCAGCCGGGTCGCCTCGCCCGCGAACACCTGCTGGCCGACCATGCCGTCGTCGGTGGCGTTGAGCGCGAACTTCAGCATCCGCAGCGCGGTCGGCGACTTGGCCACGATCCGCTCGGCCCAGGCCAGCGCCTGCTCCTCGAGCTGGGCGTGCGGCACGACGGCGTTGACCATGCCCATCCGGTGCGCATCGTCGGCCGAGTACTCGTCGCCGAGCAGGAAGATCTCGCGGGCGAACTTCTGGCCGACCTGCTTGGCGAGGTACGCCGACCCGAACCCGCCGTCGAACGACGCGACGTCCAGGTCGGTCTGCTTGAAGCGGGCGTGCTCGGCGCTGGCGATGGTCAGGTCGCACACCACGTGCAGCGAGTGCCCGCCCCCGGCCGCCCAGCCCGGTACCACGCAGATGACGGCCTTGGGCATCATCCGGATCAGCCGCTGCACCTCCAGGATGTGCAGGCGTCCCGAACGGGCCGGGTCGATGTGGTCGGCCGTCTCCGCACCGAGGTCGTCGGTGTAGCGGTAGCCGTCCTTGCCACGGATGCGCTGGTCCCCACCGGAGCAGAACGCCCAGCCCCCGTCCTTCGGCGACGGCCCGTTGCCGGTGAGCAGGACACAGCCGACGTCGGAGGTGACGCGGGCGTGCTCGAGGACCCGGTACAGCTCGTCGACGGTGTGCGGCCGGAAGGCGTTGCGGACCTCCGGGCGATCGAACGCGACCCGGACGACCGCGAGGTCTCCCCCGTCAGCGTCGACCGCCCGGTGGTAGGTGACGTCCGCCAGGTCGTCGAACCCGTCGATCGGCCGCCAACGGGTCGGGTCGAACAGTTCCGAGACCACCGTCGCGCTCCTTCTGTCCCCACGCGGACCGGGGGTCCGCCTACCCCGTGGACCGTCAGCCCACGTCCACGCCCGCGTACGCTACCGCTGCGACCGGCCGTTCCCCGTCCGCGGTCCGGCCCCCCGTCCGAGGGCACCGCGATGACCCGTCTCCACGCCGTGCTGGGTCCGCCCGATCAGGTGATCCGTTGGCTCGAGGCCACCTGGGCGGTCGGCGATGCCGCGCTCGTGCTCGCCGAGGACGGCCCTCCGCAGGCCAGGACCGACGTCCTCGACCGCCTGCGGCCAACGACGCTCACCGAACTGGCCCCCGACCAACCGGCACGCGAACGGCACCTTCCCGACCCACGGCCGATCGCCGACGACATCCGGCTGGTGGTCGCCACCTCCGGGTCGACCGGCGCACCCAAAGGTGTGGAGCTCACCGAGCCGGCACTGGCCGCCGCGACGGACGCCAGCCTGGCCCGGCTCGGCGCCCAGGCGGGTGAACGGTGGGCGCTGGCACTGCCGCTCCACCACGTCGCCGGCATCGCCGTCGTGCGCCGCGCCTGGGCCCTGGACACCGACCCCGTCCCCGCGCTCCAGCGCGACCAGCTGGCGACCGTCGACGCGGAGCACGTCGCCCTGGTCCCGACCCAGCTGGCCCGAGCCCTGGACGACCGCGTGGACCTCGCCCGGTTCCGCACGATCCTGCTCGGCGGTGGCGCCGCGTCCGCGGACCTGCTCGCCCGTGCCCGCAGCGCCGGCGCGACCGTGGTCGTCTCCTACGGGATGACCGAGACGGCCGGCGGCTGCGTCTACGACGGGCACCCGCTGGACGGCGTGGACGTCGAGGTGGGCGCGGACGAGCTGATCCGGGTGCGCGGACCGATGCTGTTCCGCAGCTACCGCGACGACCCGGGGGCGACGGCCGCAGCGTTCGACGGCGACCGGTTCATCACCGGTGACCGTGGCCGCTGGCACGACGGTCGGCTGCAGATCCTCGGCCGGGCCGACGAGGTGGTGGTCTCCGGTGGCGAGAACATCCCCCTCGCCCCGGTGGTCGCCGCTCTGCGCAGTCACCCCGGGGTCACCGACGCCGCCGCGACCGGCCGGCCCGACCCGACGTGGGGCCAGGCGCTGGTCGCCGTCGTCGTCCCCGCGGATCCGCAGCACCCGCCGGACCTGGGCGCGTTGCGTGCGCACGTCCGGCAGCGGCTCCCTTCACACCACGCCCCGCGGTACCTGGCGATCGTGGCCCGGTTGCCGCGCGACCACCTCGGCAAGCTCGGCAAGGACGCGGTCGACGGGCTGGCGGCGCGCGCCACCTGAACCGTCGCGTGATCGAGGTCGGCGGCGTGGGCGGTCGACGCGGCGGCGGTCGACGCGGGATGGCGGTTGGCGCGGGATGGCGGACGTTCGACCGCCGCGGCCTACAGGTCGGCGTAGGAGTGCAGCCCGACGACCACGTAGTTGGCGATCAGGTAGGTGCCCATCAGCACGACGAACGCGCCGAGGTTGATCCACGCGGCACCGCGCCCCTTGATGCCTCGGGTGGCGCGGGCGTGCAGGTAGCCGGCGTAGGCGATCCAGGTCAGGAACGAGCCGGTCTCCTTGGGGTCCCAACCCCAGAAGCGGCCCCAGGAGATCTCCGCCCACATCGCACCGGCGATGACCCCGACGGTCCACAGCACGAACGCGAACGCCGTCGTGCGGTGCGCCAGCCCGTCGAGCGTGGCCGTCGACGGCAGGAACGGAACGAACCACCGGGCCAGCAGCGCGGCCGCGACCATCACCAGGTTGACCGCCAGGAACCGGGTGACGCCTTCCAGGTGGGTGTCCGCCGAGTACCAGAAGACCCACGACACCAACCCCGTGGTGACGAACGTGCCGATGGCGAGCTTCAGCGGCGGGATCCCGGCCCGCAGCGCGGCGTGGTACTGCCG
>SKNP01000401.1 GCA_007120485.1 Nitriliruptoraceae bacterium | reverse complement strand
TGCGCCGGACCGGTGCGCACCGGGTGCACCTGGTCGGGACGGGTGCGTGGCCGCTCGGTGGCGACCGGGTCCGGTTGGCGATCGAGGTCGGGCCGGGCGCGCGGCTGGACGTCGACACGGTCGCGGCGAGCGTGGCGCTGCCGGGGCGGGTCTCCCGACCGTCCCAGCTCGAGGTGTCCGTTCGGGTCGCGGCTGGCGGTCGCCTCCACCTCGACCTCGCAACGACGATCCTGGCGGCCGGCAGTTGGCACCACGGGCGCATCGACGTGGACCTCGGTCACGGTGCGACGTTCGCGTACCGGGACCTGGTCGTCCTCGGACGCGAGGGGGAACCCGGGGGCCGAGGCGAGCAGCGGCTGGATGTCGTCAGCCCGGATGGGCCCGTGGTGCGCGAACGGCTGGCTCGGTCGGGTGGGGTCCGCTCGCCCCTGATCGATGGGTCCGCGCGGGCGGTCGGCAGCGTGGTGGCCGTCGGTGGCGGCCCGTCCCCGGCGGATCCACCGCCGCTCGGCGACCTCCTCCCGCCGAGCGGTCGTGCGACCGCCGCCACGGTCCCTGACGCCGCCACCCGTGGCGCGGTCCTGGAGTTGCCCACCGACGGGTGGCGGGCCGTCGCGCTCGGCAGCGACGTCGCGACCGTCGACACCTGGCTCGAGGCGGCATGGAGAGCGGCGGTCACCGTCGGCTGATCCGTCCCGGTGGTCGGGTGAGCCCGAACGGTGGCGGCTCCCCCGATGGTGAACCGACGGCCAGCGGCCGAACGGCGCTGACCCCGGCTGGTGAACCGCCCGTGGTCGCCTCGCTCCCGTCCGTTCGGACGCAGACAAGGGGCGGTGCGTGCTTATGGTCGGCCCGAGCATCGCCGAGCCCGCTGAGCATCGTGCCCAGCCCGCCCAGCAAGCGCCGGCCCGTCACCGACCCGGGAGCTGTCGTGAGCATGCCGACCGTCGTGGACCCGATCGATCCGCTGCTGCTGGTCGCGATCCTGTTCGCGGCCGTGGCCGTCGTCCTGCTCGCTGTGCTCGCAACCGGCAAGCGCCGTGCTCGGACCGCGGCGCTGGCGGAGCGCTTCGGCGACGAGTACGGCCGCGCGGTCGGTCGCGCCCGGTCGCGGCGTCGCGCTGAAGAGGAGCTCAGCCGTCGTGTCGAGGAGCGGCGCGGCTACACGCCACGTCCGTTGGATGCGGAGGAGCGCGACGCGTTCCAGGGGCGCTGGGACGCCCTGCAACCACGGTTCGTCGACGGGCCGGCGGTCGCGGCCCGGGCGGCGTTCGAGCTGGTCACGGAGGTCGCGGTGACCCGTGGGTACCCGAGCGACGCGACGGACCGGTGCCTGGACGGCATCAGCGTCGATCACCCCGAACTGGTCGCTGACCTGCGCCGGTCCTGGGCCGGCAGCCGCGAGTGGGCGACGACCGAGCACCACCGAGCCTCCTTCGTGCATGCCCGGGCGCTGTTCGATCGCCTGCTCGCCGACGGGGCCCCGCCCGACCCGACCGTTGCCTGTCCGCCGGCACCGGCCCTGTCAGCCGACGCCGCCGCTGACGCCGGCGGCGAGGAGCCCAGGGGCCGTCTCGCAGACCCGGCGGTGTAGGTCTCGCCCCTCTCGCCGCGCCGTCGTGCGATGAGCTTCCCGGCGTGTTGGCCCGTGACCGTGGGCCGCTCGTGGTCCCCGGGCTGCGAACCCATTAGCGTCGGTAGCCACCGAGGTGGTGCGGCCGTGGGGTGTGCGGCGCCGCACGTGGGAGGTCGTGGCATGGACGGGCTTCCGCGACTGGTGGTGGCCGGTACCCGTTCCGGTGTCGGCAAGACGACCGTCGCCACCGGTCTGATGGCCGCCCTGACCGCTCGCGGCCTGAAGGTCTCCAACCACAAGGTGGGCCCGGACTTCATCGACGCCGGCTACCACGCGGTCGCGACCGGTCGACCCCCTCGCAACCTCGACGCCTTCATGCACGGGCCCGACCGCATCCCGGGCCTCCTGGCGCACGCAGCGGCCGGTGCCGACGTCGCGATCGTCGAAGGCGTGATGGGGATGTACGACGGTCGTGGTGCCGATGACGAGGCATCGACGGCGCACATCGCCCGGCTGCTCCGCGCGCCGGTGGTCCTGGTGGTCGACGCCGCGGCCGCCTCCCGGTCGGTCGCCGCGGAGATCCACGGGTTCGCGACCTTCGACCCCACCGTGCGGGTCAGCGGGGTCATCCTCAACGGGTTGGGCTCCGAGGCCCACGAGCAGCTGGTCCGCGAGGCCATCGCACCGCTCCAGATCCCGGTCATCGGGGCGCTGCACCGCCGCGACGATCTCGCGGCACCGTCCCGCCACCTCGGGCTGGTGCCCGCCGCCGAACGATCGGAGGCGGCCGAGCGCACCGTCGCCGAGCTAGGGCGCGCCGTGGATGCCGGTGTGGACCTGGACGCGCTCATGCGTTTGGCGCAGGCTGCGCCCGCGCTGGCCGATGACCCGTGGTCGCCGGATGCCGCCGTCGGCACGCCGGTCGCTGGCGCACCCCGGATCGCCGTCGCCGGCGGACGTGCCTTCACGTTCGTCTACCAGGAGCATCGGGAGTTGCTCACCGCGTCCGGCGCGGAGGTGGTCCCCTTCGATCCTCTCGTGGACGAGTCGTTGCCTCCCGACACCGACGGGGTCTACCTCGGTGGCGGCTTCCCGGAGGCCCACGCATCCGAGCTGGCTGCGAACGTGCGGCTGGGAACCGAGCTGCGGGCGCTGGTCGCTGCGGGCGGTCCGGTCGTCGCTGAGTGCGGCGGACTGCTGTACCTGTGTCGGGAGCTGGACGGGCAGGCGATGGTCGGGCTGCTGGACGCGGCCGCCACCTTCACCGACGGACTGACGTTGGGCTACCGCGAGGCCCGTTCGCTCACCGACGGGGCACTTGGCCCGGCCGGCACCGTCCTGCGTGGCCACGAGTTCCACCGCACGACGGTCACACCTCGGGCCGGGGAGCGACCCGCCTGGGAGCTCGAGGGGCGTGGGCATCGCACCGCCGAGGGGTTCGTCACCGGTGGCGTGCACGCCAGCTACCTGCATGCAGCCTGGGTCGGGGCGCCGCAGGTCGCACGCTCCTTCGCCGCGGCCGCGTCCGGACCTGCGGCCGCAGGGTCAACGAGGTCCACACGCGCGTCGAGGTGAGCGTCGCCTACCTCAGGATCACGACCGGGCAGCTGGCGTGGTGCAGGCACTTCTGCGACACCGACCCCAGCAGCAGGCCCTTGAAGCCGCCGTGACCGCGGCTGCCCACCACCAACAGGTCCGCGTTGTGGCTCAGCTCCACGAGCACGTCCGCAGGGTCGCGGGGCACCACGATGGTCTCGATCTGCCCGCGCTTGGGGGTGTCGACCACCGACTCGAGGATCCGCGCGGCTGCGGTCTCCGCGTGCTGGCGGACCTGCTCCTCCTGCTCCTGTCGCCACTCGCGCTCCTGCTCGCGCAGGTTGTCGGTGAGGCTCCCCGGCATCGCCGAGTAGGAGTAGGTGTAGGGGCTGCGGACCCGCGCCGGCTCGTAGGCATGCACCATGACGACCGGGACGTCCCGTAGCTGGGCTTCGTCGATCGCCCACCGAAGCGCGCGCTTCGAGTGCTCCGAGCCGTCCACTCCAACCAAGATGCGTGCCACGGTGACTCCTCACGTGCGGTGTGACCACACCGTGGCTGGTCGCACCGCACGGGGCAAGGGACCAAGGGCCGCACTGCACCCGCACGAGTCCCCCGTCCGTGGGCCCTTCGGCGGGCGGGAGGAAGGTGTCGAGGGAACGGGGCGATCGACAGCACCTCGACGGGATGGTGGCGCTCAGGCGGCGTAGGGCTGCTCGGTGCGAGCCGTGCGCAGTGCACGGGCCCACCAGGTCAACCGGTCCAGCATGACCGTCATCGCCGTCGCCGGTCCGACGTCGTCCTTCGGTCGCCCGGCGGCGTCGAAGCAGGCCGTCGCGCCGTGGAAGCTCACCGTGTCGCGGATCGTCACCGCGTGGAGCTCGGCGAACACGAGTCGGAGTTGCTCGACGGCCCGCAGGCCACCGGAGATCCCGCCGTAGGAGATCAAGCCGACCGGCTTGGCTTGCCACCCTTCGTGGACCAGGTCGATGGCGTGTTTGAGGCTGGCCGGGAAGCTGTGGTTGTACTCGGGGGTGATCACGACGAACCCGTCCGCCGCCGCGACGCGAGCGTCCAGGTGATCGACCGCCGGGGTGGACCGTGCCGGGTGCCGTGGCGGCAGGTGCGCCTCGGCGAGATCGATCACCTCCAGGTCGTCGTCCTGATCGGCGTCCTTCGTGTAGCGACGAACCTCGTCGATCACCCAGTCGGCGATCACGTCGGCCGACCGGTCCTCGCGGGTGCTGCCGATGATGGCCGCGAGGTGCAGGCGTGGTCGTGGCATGCGGTTCCCAACCTTCGGTGTCCAGGATGTGCGTTGACTGCGGCACGGACGCTATGAGTTGAACCCAACTTCAAGTCAAGCGACCGCTCGGCGATGGATCCTGCCTCCGGTACCGGTCATCCCTGGGACACGCGTCGATCGAGTCGAAGGGTGGCCATGGGGTCGGGAGCGATCACGATCGGGGTGCGAGGTGGTCCCGCTTGCGGACCCGATCAGGTCGATGCCGCCGTCGCGGCCCTCCGTGCCGCGGTCGTGCCGTCGCGCTTCGAACCGGATCGGCTCACGACCGGCCGTCAGCTGGCCCTGGTGGGCCGCCTCGAACCGGTCGACCTCGCCGCCATCCTGCCCGCCCTGCGGTGGCTCGGTCGTGGCCGACCGCCTGGCACGTTGCCGTGTGACGTCGCTGGTCTCGCCGAGCCCGACCTCGGCACCATCGATGCGCTCGCGAGGTTGCAGGTGCAGGCGCGCCGGCTCGGGTGTCCGTTGGTCCTCGAGCGGGTCACCGGTCCGGTCCGTGACCTGATCGGCCTGGCTGGGCTCGGTGGGCACCTGCCCATCGCCGACC
>SKNP01000388.1 GCA_007120485.1 Nitriliruptoraceae bacterium | reverse complement strand
CCCGGCTCGCTTCACCCGGTCCGGTGCCCGCCCGGTTCGCTCCACCTGGTCCGGTGCCCGTCCGGTTCGCTTCACCCGGTCCGGTGCCGGCCCGGTTCGCTCCACCCAGGCCAGCGCTACCCGGCTCGCTCGTCCAGGGCGCCCCTCGCTGCCCTCGCCCACGGCCTAACCGGTCGGCGGCGGGGTGAGGTCGTAGCGGTCGACGACGTCGGCCAGCCAGTCGGGCTGGGCCATCTCCAGCCCGGCCTGCGCCGCGAGCTCCCCGACCCGGGCGGGGTCGGGTGGGCCCGCCTCGTTCAGGTCCACGACCTCTCGGAAGAAGCGCTGGTCGAACCCTGGCGGTGAGATCACCTCGATCATCCGCGCCGGCGTGTCCCCCGCGTTCCACATGGCGTGGACCTCGCCGTGAGGCTTGACGATGTAGCCGCCTGGGCCCAGGACCACCTCTTGGTCCTCCGACCGGAATCCGATCTCGCCCTCGAGCACGATCGAGAACTCGTCCTCTTCGTGGTGGACGTGCGGTGGCACGAGCGCACCGACCGCGAAGGGGTGCTCCACGATCGACAGCGCGCCCCCGGTGTGGTCACCGTGGATCTTGAAGATCACGTCAACGCCGGGCAGCAGGGTCCCGCGACGTCCCTCCCCTGGCTGCACGACCGTGAGACCCGGCGCGCTCGGTGCGCGTGTCGTGATGCTCATCCCGTTCCCTCCAGAAGTAGTGAACATGTCTGTTCACTCAAACAGAGGATCGGCGGGACGTCAATATTGGATGAACAGATAGGTTCACTCGAAGTCGCGCCGGGACCCACGGTAGGAACACCGACCAGGTCGGGGAGGTCCAGCAGCAGAACCGGCCGATGCGGTCGCGAACCGCCCGACCGGGGCGACCTCCCCCGGGTCGGAAGGGGCGACGAGCGGGGCCCTGCCGGGCTATGCGCTGTCGGTCATGGCGCCAGCGACAGCGGCACCGACCGCCGCCGGTGCCTCGACCGGGAGCAGGTGGGACGCTCCCGGCACTCGGATCGTCTCCATCGCCGGCAACGCCGTACGCAGCCGCTCGTGAACCCGATGCAGCGTCGGGTGGCTGTCCTCACCCAGGACGAAGGTGACCGGCACCGCGATACCCGCGATGGTCTTCGCGGAGACGAGGTCCATCGTCAGGTTGTGCCGCGTCGGCCGGAACATCTCCACCTTGAGGGCGCCGGTGTTGCCCAGCCAGAACTCCTTGGCGTCGTCGGTCATCTCGTCCCAAGCCGTCCCCCCGCTCCGCCGCTGGAAGGCCCAGCGACCCAGGGTCTCGGCGGCCGAACGATCCTTGCCTCGCAGGTACTGGTAGCCGACCTTCCCGACCAGTCGGAGCATCTCCACGTTGGGCCGGCTCATGTGGAAGGCTGGTTCGATCAGTACCAGCGACCGCACCAGCGAGGGCGCGGCAAGGGCGAGCGCCATGGCGATGTCGCCGCCGTAGCTCCAGCCGACCACGGTCGCCGGCTCGTGCAGTACGTCGCGGACCAACACCGCTGCATCGTTCGTGTGGACCCGGATGTCGCTCGTGGCATCGGGTGTCGAACTGCCGTGGCCGCGCCAGTCGTAGCTCAGGACGCGGTGCGTCGCCGCCAACTCCCCCGCGAGGTCCGCGAGCATCTCGATCTGGCCACACGCCCCGTGGATGAGCAGCAGAGGATCACCCTGGCCCCGGACCTCGAACCTCAGCGTCCCGCCCTCGACCCGGTGGTACTGCAGGCCACGCATGTTGGACTCCTCGTCGTGGGCGCCGCCTTCCCCGACGGCACGACCCTGCGACCCGTCGCACTCGGTCCGCGTGCGACGATGCTGCTCCGGCCGCCGCGACTGCAGTGAACACCCATGTACACTCAAACAGATGATCGACGGAGCGTCAATATTGGATGAACAGACAAGTTCTTCGAAATCACGGTCGTACCAGATGCGCAAGCGCGCCGAGCAGGTCGAAGAGACCCGGCAGCGGATCGTCGACGCGACCGTGCGGCTCCACACGACCGTGGGGCCGGCCAACACCACGATCACCGGGGTCGCCGACGAGGCGAACGTGACCCGGCTGACCGTCTACCGCCACTTCCCCGATCTCCCGTCCCTGTTCGTGGCCTGCAGCCAGCGCTGGATGGAGCAGCATCCTCCACCTGACGCTGCCTCCTGGAGGGAGATCTCCGGCGTCGAGACCCGGGCCCGCCACGCGCTCGGTGAGCTCTACGGCTGGTACCGCTCGTGCGGCGTCGAGCTCCTGCCGATCGTGCGCGACCGCGAAGCCATGCCCGAGTCCAGCCAGCAGGAGATGGTCGAGAGCTTCGAGGCGTTCGCCGACGCGCTGGTAGCGGGGTCGGGGGTGCGGGGACGCGCCCGCCGGCGCCTCAACGCCACCGCGGGGCTCGTGGTCAGCTTCTGGACCTGGCACTCGCTCACCATCGAGCGCGGACTCGACACCGACGAGGCGGTCGATCTCGCGGTGACCCTGCTCCTCTGCGCGGCGCAGACCGACGGCTCATCCTGATCCCTCCGTCGACCGACCGCCGCGTGGATCGCTCCAGGACGCCGTCCCCGTTCGCTGCTGACCAGCCCCGCCGGTCGAACCGGGGGGAGCGTCCGCCGTGCCGTGTGCGCAGTGCCGAGTCAGTTGAGCGTTGGATCCGCCGGGTAGGTCGCGAGCAGCTTGAGTTCGTTGGGCTGCCGCCGCAGGACGGCGTGCCACAGGCCCTCGGGATGCTCGGTGAAGACGTCCCCGGGTTCCGCATCGACCGGGAACCAGGCACCTTGGGCGATCTCCGCTTCGAGCTGCTCCGGCGACCATCCGGCGTAGCCGGCGAACACCCGGACCCGCTCGAGGTCAACGGCCGCCAGCTTCGGATCGGTGTCGAGGTCGACCAACTGGATGCGTTCGAGCATCGGCACGACCCCGCCGGGGCTCGGACCGGTCGCGGCCCCGAGCGCGACGACCGCGGTGGGCTCGACCGGTCCGCCGCCGAAGACCACCGGTGGGTCGGCCGCGAGCTCGACCCAGTCGGCGACGGTCTCGTGGACCGGCACCTCGGACGCGCGGTTGAGGACGACCCCGACGGCACCGTCCTCGTCGTGATCGAGCACGAAGATCACGGCCCGCTCGAAGTTCGGGTCGTCGAGCGCTGGCGCCGCCACCAGCAGGCGGCCGGTGTGCCACTCCATGCGTCCTCCTCAGGGCGCACGGTAGCGGCGCGGCCTGACCGCCCGCACGACGGCCGGAGGGCCGCGCACGCCTGGGGATCGCCTGCCGCCCGGCAGCTGGCCCCGGCCGGCGTGAGCGCCCGCGCCGTGGGGTGGCCTGCCGACCGCTCAGCCGGCACCGGTCGGTGCGAGCGCCCGCGCCGTGCGGCCGGCCTGGTCGTTGGCCTGCACGATCGCGTCGGTCACCTGGGCGGAGAGGCTCAGCCACCAGTCAGCCGACATCCCCGCCACGGGGTGGGGTGCCGTCTCGCGCGGGTCGGCCACGATCGCGCGGCGGATGGCGTCGGCATGCTCGTCCGGCAGGCGCTGCTGGTCGCCCCAGGCCTGCAGCAGGTCGTCGAGGTGGTCGCGACGGGACGTGCTCATCATCGGGACTCCGGCTCGGGTTCGAGGGCCGCGGCCAGACGGACGCGGGCCGCGTGCAGCCGGGAGCGCACCGTTCCGGCTGGCAGATCGAGGGCGTCGGCGATCTCCTGGCTGTTCATGTCGGCGACGACATGCATCGACAGCACCACCCGCTGCGCTTCGGGCAGCTCGGCGATGTGCCGGTCGAGCTGGTCGAGCTGATCGGCGAGGACCGCGCGCTCCGCGGTGCCGTGGTCGTACGGGTCGGGACGTGGCTCACGCTGCGCGATGACCTGGTCGGTCGCGCGTCGGGTGGCCTGCGCCCGGTAGCGGTCGATGACCAGGTTGCGGGCGACCGTGACCAGCCACGCGCGCTGTCGCCCCGGCTCCAACCCGCTGACGTCGGGCAGTCGTCGCCACAGGCGAAGGAACGTCTCCTGCAGCAGATCGCTGGCCACGCTCGGGTCGCTGGTGCGGCCGAGCAGCAGGGCGTACACCGCGCCGCGATGTCGCTCGTAGAGGTCGGTGAAGACCTGTTCGTCATCCTGCACCGTCGTCGTCCTGCGCCGTCACGATCTTGCCCTGCTTCTCCGTCGTCAGCAGCTGCAGGACGGGGACCACCTCGCGAGGCGCGACGATCTTGCCGACCAGCGTGATCTCGGAGACCTTGTCGCGCAGCAGCGAGGCGGACACGTCATCTTCGATGACGATGCTCCCCATCAGCATCAGCGCCAAGGGTTCGTCGATGAGCTCGAAGAAGGCCTGACTGAAGCTCTCGTGACCGGTGAACACCCGCACGCGGTCGCCGGCGTACCAGACCAGCTGCCCCTCGGAGGACAGCACCGGTGCGAGCAGCTCCTGGCTCGCTCGTGGCAGCAGCAGCTGACCGGCGCCGACGATGAGCTGGTACCCGACGGCGTGGATCGGACCGGTGACCACGACCTGGCCGCTGACCACCAGCACGTCGTCGTCCGACCCGCCCTCGTTGGCCAGGGTCTCCGGCCCGAGCGTCACCTGCCCGGCGTAGGTCCGGATCCGTTGGCCCTCCGCGTAGCGGTAGTACCGGATGGCACCGGTCACGCGGCTCAGGCCGGCGGCCAGGGCCGACTCGCTGCCGTGCGGGGCGAGGACGAGCCCGGTGACGATGATCTCGCGGTAGCTGACGTGCTCGACCGGTGTGGTCAACGCCAGGGTGCCGGTGACCACCAACACCTTGTCGCTGGCCGCCGGATCGGCGAGGCCCTCCCCACCCATGACGATCGAGCCGGTGTGGACCGAGGGCCGTGCGCCACCGGGGATGGGCACGACGCTGGCCACGTTCTCCATCGGGATGCTGGCCAGCGCCCCACTCAGCGCCTCCGGGACGAGCACGACGGCGACGTTCTTGAGCTGG
>SKNP01000393.1 GCA_007120485.1 Nitriliruptoraceae bacterium | reverse complement strand
GTGCCGACGTCCGCTACCACGGCGACTTCGACTGGCCCGGCCTGCGGATCGGCGCATCGCTCCTCGCCGCGACCGGTGGCCGGCCGTGGCGTTTCGGTGCTGCCGACTACCTCGACGCGGTTGCACGGGTCGCGCCCCGCTCGGCCCTGGCCGGGACGAGGGCCGCCAGCCCCTGGGACCCAGACCTGGCTCACGCCATGGAGGGCGTCGGGTGGACCATCTTCGAAGAGGATGTGCTCGACGTGCTCCTCGACGACCTGGCCCGTCGGCGCGCCCACGGATGAGCGTGCTCCGATCGTCAGCAGGGCGCTCACGCCGCCGCGGGGTTCGCCCACGCTGTTCGTGACCGGTCGACGCCGCCATCAACGAGCAACGTCGATCAGCAACACCGGCGTTGTCACCTGGCTCGCGTACGTTGAGCGACACGAGTGCAGCGAGGAGGTTCCGCTTGGCCCGGCGTCCCTGGCGCGACGGCTTCTTCGTCGCGGCCGATGGCAGCAAGCCCGCCGAGGAGTGGCCGCAAGGGCTACCCCGCCAAGCCGGCAGCTGAGGTCATCGCCGTGGTCATGGCCGTGCGAGACGCTCCACCGCCAGCGGTCGCGGGTGGCGGCAAGTGGGAAGCGATGCACGGGGAGATGGCCGGCATCTACGAGGCGCGGTGCCGGCAGGGCGGGCAGCTCCACCGGTTGTTCGCCCTGCTCGACCGCAACCACCCCGACAGACCCGCACTGGTCATGCTCGACGGGGACTCCAAGCCGAACCGAACCGCGATGCCCGAGTCCGTCTACCGGCGGGTCCGCGAGCATCGCGACGAGTACCACGCCAGCCGCAGCGTGGACTTCAGTTAGCGGTGAGCATCTGCTCGACGGACACCTGCTCGCGGATCTCGATCCGCAAGCCCAACGCCTCGGCGATCGACATCATCGTGGCGAAGGTCGGATTCGCGGCCGAGGAGGTAAGCAGCCGCCGAAGGGACGCCGCGTTCAGGTCGGCGCGGGCAGCCAACTCCTCACGGGTCCAGCCGAGCTCGCCGAGCCGCTCCAGGACGACGTTCACGACATCATCGAACGCGCGAATCTCGGCCAGCTCCGCCTCGACCGCAGCGGTGAACCCCGGCTCACGCCGGGCTCGTTCCTTCACCACCCGCTCGATCGCGCTCATACGACCCTCCAAGCCCCCGTTGCACAGATGCTACAGCTGATCGCTGGTCCGGGCAATGGCTGATCCCCGCCGTCGACGGCGCGGGTGCCGTGCGGCCGCTGCCTCACATGCGACGGCTGCGAGCGCCGTGACCATTCTGTGACCATCGCTCGATCCAGAAAAGCAGAAACCCCGCCGAAGCGGGGTTTCCTTGGTAGCGGGGGCAGGATTTGAACCTGCGACCTCCGGGTTATGAGCCCGGCGAGCTGACCGAACTGCTCCACCCCGCGCCGTTGGAGCGAACGGTACCGGCACCGGCCCGAACGCGCGAACCGAGCACGAGGAGCTCCACCGGCTCGTGCGTTGACCGGACGAGATCGTCCCGGAGGCGTTCCACGACCGGCCCGGAGCCGTACCGGACGGCGACGTGCCCGGGAGCCTCTCCGCTCCCGGGCACGTCGTGGCGGATGGCCGACGCCGACCGATCAGTCCCCTTCGGCGTCGGCGTCCTCGAGCTCGTCGAGCAGGTCCGCGTCGGACGCCTCGTCCTGCCCCGCCGCGGCCGTGTCGCCGTTCAACAGCTCCTCCAGCGAGATGCCCTGCGCTTCCGCGGCGTCCTGCAGCAGGTCCTGCGCCTCACGGACGTTGCGCTGGTAGCCGGCGAGGTCACCGTCGGACAGCGACTGGTCCGCGCGGGCGAACGCCTGCAGCGCGTCACGCAGCAGCTGCTCGGAGACCTGGACGTCCTCGTCCGGCTCCTCGGCCGGATCGTCGTCCTCGGGCGCCTCCTCATCCGGATCCGCGTCGGGGTCGGCCTCCTCGAGGTCGTCGTCCTCGAGCGGGTCGATGTCCAACGGATCCTCGACCGCCTCGGCCGCGATCAGCGAGTCCGGCACATCGGTACCGATGATCTGGCTCAACGCACCGGCGAGGGTGCGATCGAACGCGGTCCGCTCGCCCATCACCACCGCCACGCGCGCCAGTTCCGGGATCTGCGCCTGCGGGTTCTGCAGGAACAGCGGCTGGACGTAGAGGATCGAGTCCGCGATCGGCAGCACCTGGAGGTTGCCGAAGATCACGTCCGACCCTTCACGCGAACGCAGCGTGATGTAGGCCGAGATGTCGTCGTCCTGCTGGATCCTGGCCTGCGCCTGGAACGGTCCCAGCACCTGCTGGTCGGTGGGGAACCGCACCGCGAACAGTTCGTTGAGGTTCTCCCCATCCGACCGGCCAGCCAGCCACGCGACCATGTTCGGTCGCTGGCGTGCCAGGTAGGGCTGGATCAGCACGAACTCCTCGGTCTCCTGCCCGGGCAACCGCATCAGCAGGTAGAACGGCTCCAGCCGACGGGTGGACGAGACCTGCTGGAGGTCGCCGCCTTCCGCGTTGTTGGCTGCGAACGCCGGATCGCCAGGGATGTCCCACTCGTCCGCACGGTTGTAGAACTCCGGCGCATCGAGGATGTGGTAGGCCTGGTACAGGTCCGACTGCAACCGGAACAGGTCCTGCGGGTACCGGAAGTTGGCGCTGATATCGCCGGCTTCCTCGCCGGGCGTGAACAGGTCGGGGAAGATCCCCTCCCACGCATCCAGCACCGGATCGTCGTCCTCCACGCGGTACAGCGTCACGTCGCCGTCGTAGGCGTCGACGGTCACCTTCACCGAGTTGCGCACGTAGTTGACCGGCTGCGCTCCCGCCTCCTGGGCGAGCTCGGTGCGCTCCGAGTACGGGTACTGGTTGGAGGTCGTGTACGCGTCGATGATCCACTTGACGCGGCCGTTCTCGACCGCCGGGTAGGGCGAGTCATCCAGCGTCAGGAAGGGCGCGACCTCCTGGACCCGCTCGCTGACCTGCCGGTTGTAGATGATCGCGGAGTCGTCACGGAGCAGGTTGGTCAGCAGCAGGTTGTAGTCGTTGAACCGGAGCGCGAAGGCGGCACGGCGCATCAGACTGTTGATCGGCACGCCGGCTTCGCCGTCGTACTCGGTCAGTACCTGCCCCTGCCCGTCGGCCTCCTCGTAGTCCAGCTCGCTGGCCTCGGTCCGCACCAGGTTGTAGTTCGGTTCCGCGAACTCCCCGAAGTAGACACCCGGCTGCTCCGCCGGGACGACTTCGTCCTGCCCGGAGGGTGGGATGTTCTGGGAGATGAAGACCGGCTGACCCTCGACGTTGGCGGTGTTGACCTGGGAGGCCACGATGCCGTAGCCGTGGGTGAAGGTGATGTGGCGGTTCTGCCAGGTGTCGGAGGTCTCCGGCAGCCCCGAGAGCTCCCGGGTGGACAGCATCACCTGACGGAGCTCGCCGTCGATCTCGTAGCGGTCGATCGCGACGTCGTTGAACTCGTAGTACGGCCGCAGCGACTGCAGCTCCTGGTAGGTGGTCTCCAGGACCTCCGGATCCCACAACCGCACGTTCAGCAGCGTGAGCTCGTTGTCGATCACGTCGTCCTCATCGAGGTCGTTGGCGATCGGCAACGGCTGCAGTTCCACATCGTCGAGGGCGAACGCTTCCCGGGTCGCCTCGATGTTGCGAGCGATGAACTCCTGCTCGCGGGCGAGCTCCTGCGGGTCGACCCGCAGACGCTGGATCGCGGCCGGGTAGGCGGCCTGGAGGATCAGCGACGCGACCACCAGCAGCGCGATGGCGGCCCCCGGCAGCAGGAAGCCCGACCGGCGGATCGACCACAGCACCAGCGCGATGGCGATGACCGACACACCGATCAGCAGGTACAGCGCCGGCAGTTCCGCGTTGACGTCGGTGTAGGACGCCCCGGTGACCGTCCCCCGCGGGGAGAAGTTGAGCTCGTAGCGGTCGAGCCAGTAGCCCCACGCCCGGACACCGAGCGCCGCGGCCAGCAGGATCGCCAGGTGGGCCTTGACCGATGGGAGGATCTTCTCGCCCTCGGCCTCCGGCCGGATCCCGCCCAGCAGGTAGTGGGCCCCAGCGGTCAGCAGACCGGTCAGCACGATCGAGGTGAACGCCCAGGTCTGCAACAGCTGCAGGAACGGCAGCTGGAACAGGTAGAAGCCGACGTCGGTGCCGAACTGCGGGTCGGTCGTGCCGACGTTCCCACCGTTGAGGAACAGCAGCCACTGCTCCCACGACGCGCTCAACGCGAGCCCGGTGGTGGCCCCGAAGACCACCGCGATGGCGGCGATCAACCAGGGCAGGTACGGGTCGGCCAGCTCGCGGTAGCGCTGGATCTGCGCCTGCTGTGGCGAGCTGGGGACGTAGAACGGCCGCAGCTTGCGGGCGATCATCAGGTTCACCGCGATCAGCACCGCGAGCACCAGACCGAACCCGACACCCAGCAGGATGCGGGTGGTCAGCACGGTGGTGAACACGTCGCGGAAGCCGCGCGCGTCGAACCACCAGTAGTCGGTGACGAGCATCGCCACCCGGTTGGCACTGAACAGCACGACGAGCAGTCCCAGCACGATCACCGTGCCGAGTCGACGGCGGACGAGGTCCCCCACGATGTTCCTTCAGTTGCGGCTCGGCCGGACCGAGCGGACGAACACGGGTGTTGGAGGGGCGTCAGCGGTCGGACGGGCTCGGCGCCGCTCGACGCCGGATGAGCGAGCGAGGCTCGCCAGGTACGCGGGCATGGCGGCCGCTCGCCCGGGTGGGGCCAGGCTACCTACGACCATGGTCGGACGGCCACCCGTCCGCGATGACCGCGCACGCTGAGCACCGTCGGACGACCAGGCCGACCCCGTCCACCCGGACCGCGTTGGCCGCTACGAGGCGGCGAGCAGCTCCGACTCGGCCGGCTCACGACCGTCGGCCAGGTCCTCGAGCGCGCCGATGGCGTCGTCGAGCGTGTCGATGGGCACGACCAGGATGTCATCGCT
>SKNP01000099.1 GCA_007120485.1 Nitriliruptoraceae bacterium | reverse complement strand
TCGCGATGTCGGGTGCCGGCGCGGCCGGTGTGGCCATCGCCAACCTGCTGCTCCAAGAGGGGGTCGGCGACCTGATCCTGACCGACATCGATGGGATCATCTCGGCGGACGAACCACGGGGTGCGCCCGTGCTCGACGAGCTCGCACAGCGGTCCAACCACACCGGTCGTCACGGCGACCTCCGTGACGCGATCGTCGGTGCGGACGTCTTCATCGGCGTCAGTGCTCCCAACCTGCTGGCCGCGTCGGACCTGCGGACCATGGCCGACCAACCGATCGTCTTCGCGCTCGCCAACCCGGATCCGGAGGTCGACCCGTTCGCCGCGCGTGAGGTCGCGGCCGTCGTGGCGACCGGTCGCAGCGATCAGCCGAACCAGATCAACAACGTGCTGGCGTTCCCGGGCGTGTTCCGGGGGGCGCTCGATGCGAAGGCACGGCACGTCACCGAGGAGATGAAGGTGACCGCGGCGCACGCCCTGGCGGCCGTCGTCTCCGACGACGAGCTGCGCGCCAACTACATCGTGCCGAGCGTGTTCAACGAACGGGTCGTGAGCGTGGTCGCTGAGGCGGTACGCGACGAGGTCGAACGCACGGCACGCTGAGCGAGGTCCGGGGCCGCGGCGCGAGGCCAGCTCGCGCCGCGGGCGGTCGTCAGCGTCGGGCGGTCGTCAGCGTTGCGCGGTCGGCACGTAGTCGCGCTCGTCCGCGCCGACGAACAACTGCCGTGGGCGCACGATCGCCTGCTCGGGGTCGAGCAGGTTCTCCTGCCAGTGGGCCAGCCAACCGGGGATCCGACCCATCGCGAACAGGACCGGGAACATCGAGGTGGGGAAGCCCATCGCCTGGTAGATGATCCCTGAGTAGAAGTCGACGTTGGGGTAGAGCTTGCGATCGACGAAGTAGTC
The DNA here is from genome assembly GCA_007120485.1 of Nitriliruptoraceae bacterium. Taxonomy (GTDB): domain Bacteria; phylum Actinomycetota; class Nitriliruptoria; order Nitriliruptorales; family Nitriliruptoraceae; genus SKTG01. The sequence continues at coordinate 4,114 of SKNP01000099.1, read as the reverse complement.
GTCCTCGAGCGCGATCTTCTCCAACTCCACCGCGATGTCGATCAGTGGGTTCTTGCCGGTGACCTCGAACACGTCGTGCGCGAGCTCGCGGATCACCTTCGCGCGCGGGTCGTAGTTCTTGTAGACCCGGTGCCCGAAGCCCATCAGCCGGAACTCACCGTTCTTGGCCGCCTTGACCGCGTCCGCGACCTGGTCGACCGAGCCGATCTCCTCGAGCATGCGCAGCACGGCTTCGTTCGCACCCCCGTGCTTGGGGCCGTACAGCGCCGAGGTGGCACCGGCGGCCGCGGAGTACGGATCGGCATCGGACGAGCCGATCGTGCGCATCGTGGTCGTCGAGCAGTTCTGCTCGTGGTCGGCGTGCAGGATCAGCAGCCGATCCATCGCCTTCTCCAGGATCGGATCCGGCTCGTACTTCAGCTCCGTGGTCTTCCACATCATGTTGAGGAAGTTGCCCGCGAAGGACAGGTCGTTGTCCGGGTAGGCGTAGCGCATGCCGATCGAGTGCCGGTAGGCGAACGCCGCCAGCGTCGGGAACTTCGCGATCAGCCGCACGATCTGCATGTGGCGGGTCTCGGGGTCGTCGAGCCCCTTGGCCTCCGGGTAGAAGGTCGACAACGCCCCGACCGTCGATACGAGCATCCCCATCGGGTGTGCGTCGTGGTGGAACCCGTCCATGAACTGTTTGAGGTTCTCATGGATGAACGTGTGGTGGGTGATCTCGTAGGTCCAGTGGTCGTACTCGTCCGCCGTCGGCAGTTCGCCATGGATCAGCAGGTAGGCCACCTCGAGGAAGTTGGAGTTCTCGGCCAACTGCTCGATCGGGTACCCCCGGTAGCGCAGGATGCCCGCGTCGCCGTCGATGTAGGTCACTTCGCTACGGACGTTGGCGGTGTTCTTGAACGCCGGGTCGTAGGCGAGGAGGCCGAAGTCGTCGTCGGTCACCTTGATCTGGCGCAGGTCCATCGCGCGGATCGCACCGTCCTCGACCGCGAGCTCGTAGGTCTCGCCGGTCCGGTTGTCGGTGACGGTGAGCGTGTCGGAAGTTTCGCTCATCGGGCAGGGGTCTCCTGGTCGCTCGAGCATCGCTGGCAAACTAGCGCGGGCGGCGGATCCCCGCCCGGGGCCGATAGGCCCTTCCTCCGTCGGGCTTCAGTCGGGTGGCTGGCCCTCGGCGACGCGCTGGAGCAGCCGTTGGAGCTGGACCGCCTCGTCGTCGTCGAACAGGTCCGCGAAGTGCTCCCGTACCCCCCGCAGGTGGGTCGGCGCGGCGTCTCGCAGCCGGTCGCGGCCCGCGGTGGTCAGCTGCGCGTAGGTCCCTCGACGGTCGTCGGGACAGGCGGACCGGGTCACCAGTCCGTCGCGTTGCATCCGGTCGATCAGCCGGGTCAGGCCGCTCTTGGACAACAGGACCGCGTCGGCGAGCTCCTGCATCCGCAGCTGGCCGTCGGGTGCCTCACTGAGGTGCACCAGCACGTCGTACCAGCTCAGGGGTAGGTCGGCCCCCTCACGCAGCTCACGGCTGAGGACCTCGATCGCGCGGGCGTGGGCTTCGAGGAACGCGCGCCAGGCCGCCAGCTGGGTGTCGGGCACCGTGGTGCGGGTCGTGGTCAGGGTCGGATCCGCCATGCGGCCAGCGTAGCGGCGGCCCCGGTCGTTGCTGGCGCACCCATCGCCGGACCAACCACCCGGCGCCAGCTCATCTCGGTTGGCACACCGGGCAGCGGTAGCGGTACCGGGCGTGGGCACCACGCCGCTCGACCACGATCGGCTCGCCACAGCGGCGGCACGGCTGTCCGCCGCGACCGTGCACCCACAGCTCACCAGGCGGTGCACCGGGGACCGTGGTCCGACGGGCGCCGTCGAGGTTGGCGCGCAGCAGGTCGCCAGCCGCCTCGAACAACGAGCGCAGCAGGCGATCGTCGAGCTCCTCGACGGGCCGGTCGGGGTGGATCCCGTGCAGGAACAGCACGTCACAGCGGTAGACGTTGCCGATGCCGGACGCCACCCGCTGGTCCAGCAGCACGTCGCCGATGCCGCGTCCGGTCGCCAGCCGCCGAGCCCGCGCCAGGACGGTGGGCACGTCCGCTCCCGGATCGCACAGGTCCGGTCCGAGCTGGCGCAGCGTCGGGTGCCGCGCCACGGCCGCGTCATCCAGTACCTCGACGACCGGGGAGGCGAAGCAGACCGCCACCGCCTCGTCGACGCCGAGGACGACCCGGGCGGCGCGAGGGGACCGCTGCCACCGCTCACCGGGGCGGTAGAGGTGCCAGCTGCCCGTCATCCGCTGGTGGGTGTGCACGGTCAGACCGTCGTCGGAGCGGACCAGCAGGTGCTTGCCGCGGGCCTCGACACGGTCGACGGTCGAGCCGAGCCGGGGCAGCGGCGGTGGGCGTTGCGGGAGCTCCACCCGGCGCAGCGCCCGTCCGAGGAGGGCACGGCGCATCGCGGTCGCGGTGCGGTGGATCGTGTCACCTTCGGGCATGCCCGGCAGCGTACGTCGGCGTCGAACCAGGCCTGAGGTCCCGGTCGCCGGGGGTCAGTGCGAGGTGACGCGGATGGGCAGCTCGAGCAGGCCGTACACGCCGGACGGGGTGTCGTGGTGGGGGGCACCGGCCAGCGTCAACGTCTCGACCCGGTCGACGAGCACGTGGAGCGCTTCCTCGAGCTCGGCCCGGGCGAGCGCGTGGCCGATGCAGAAGTGGGGGCCGGCCCCGAAGGTCATGGCGGCGACCCCACCGCGGTCGGCGGTGATGTCGAAGGTGTGCGGCTCGGTCACCAGCGCCGGGTCGCGGTTGGCCGTGGCGATGCAGGCCACCAGCAGGGTGCCCGCGGGGATCGTGACCTCGTCGTGGGTGAGGTCATCGGTGACGAGCCGTGCGGTGAACGGGGTGATCGGCTCGAAGCGCAGCGCTTCCTCGACGGCCTGCGGGACGAGGTCGGGCTCGGCGACGAGCCGGGCCCACTGGTCCGGATGCTCGGCGAGGAGCCGCACGGTGTGGGCGAGCTGGGCCTGGGTCGTGTCCACGCCACCGATCAGCACCGCGCCGATCAGCGAGGCCGCTTCCTCCCGCGTCAGCTCGCCCGCATCGACGGCCGGCAGCAGGTCACCGACCAACCCGCTGGCCGTGTCCGGCGGGCCGGTCAGCAACCGCTTGACGTAGGCGTCGAACCCGTCCGCGGCGGCGTGGATCTCCTCGAGCTGGGTCCCGAGCTTGATCGGATCCAGCGCGCCCTGGATCCAGTACGCCCACTCGCCGAGCCGTTCCGCGTCATCGAGCGGGGCGCCGACGATCTCCGCGATCATCCGGGCCGGGTACGGCTTGGCGACGGCGGCGACGAACTCACCGCCGCCGGCGTCGACGATCGGTGCGACCAGCTGCTCGACGTGCGCGCGCATGGTCGGACGGAGCGCTCGCGCCCGCGCGGGCGACAACGCGGAGGACACTAACCGCCGACGGTGGCGGTGCTCCTCCCCGTCGAGGTTGAGCAGGTTGCCGGAGAGGTAGCGGTGCACCGGCCCGTCGGTGACGCCCTGCAGTTCGAGGATCTGCAGCGCTGGCATGCGGGCATCGCGCGTGCGCAGCACGGCGTCCACGGCGCCGCGGTCGAGGACGACGTAGCCCAACGGGGCGAGCGACGCGAACCGGTGCTCGCTGAGGGCCGCCAGCTGGTCGTGGTAGCCCTCACCGCTGGCGGCGAAGGCGTCCAAGCTCAGTTCGGGTAGGTCCAGCTCATCGATCCGTACCACCGTGTCAGCTCCCCTCGGTCCCGTGGCGCCGGTGGCGCCCGTGGTGCCCTTGGTGCCTTTGGTGCCCGTGGTGCCCGTGGTGCCCGTGGTGCCCGCGTTGCTTCGCCCGGGCCACGGACGTCCGCGTCGTCGGGTGGCAGGCCGTCCGGCGTTGCCGTCGGCGGGCCAGAACGACCGTGGGGCCGCCGACGAAGGCGACCCCACGGGTGTCTGCGGTGCGGGTGACGCTCAGAGGTCGTACGGCCGCAGGGTGCCGCGGCCGTTCTCCTTGGCGCGCGCCGCCGCTTCCTTGAGCATCGCGTCGATCTTGGCGTTGAGTGCGTCGGGCAGGGTGGAGTCCATCCGCAGGTCGAGGCCCTTGAC
>SKNP01000279.1 GCA_007120485.1 Nitriliruptoraceae bacterium | reverse complement strand
CGTCGTGCTGCTGCGGGTCGGCCGCGGCGTGGCCGGCGTCATCCTGCTGACGTTCGCGGGACCCCAGCTGGCCTTCCGCGTCGTCGAGGTGTGGGAGGTCGCGAACGGGGTCGCGGGATGGTTCGCACCCCCCGAGGGCGGCTCGACCGTGATCATGCCCGGCTGGCTCGGTCTCCTCGGAGCTCTCGCCTGCGTGATCATCGGCGTGTGGTGGGTGCGACAGGATGACCCCGTTGGGCCACCGTTCCACCGTCGTGCTGACGAGGTGGGCCGCGACCAGCACGTGCCGTGACGAGCGGGGAGCCACGCCGGGCCGACCATCCGTACCCTGGTCGGTGGCCGGGAGGTCGCGGCGCGTGCGTGACCGGGCGACGTCCCCGGACCGACGGGTCCGACCCGACCGGACCGACCACCCCATCAGCACCGAGGCCCCATGCGCTGGACCGCCGCGGTCCTCGCCGCGCTCGTCGCAGGTCTGCAGCTGGCGCTCTTCGCGCTCGCGGAGCGGCAGCTGCAGACCTCGCTCGCGCTCGACGGGGCCGCCACCGACCCCACGGGCCTGCGCTGGCTGTGGGCGGTCGCCTGGGCCGCGCCGTGGGTGATCGGTGCCGCCCTGCTGGTCGGTGGGTACGCCTGGCGCGGCGCGGCCGTGCTGATCACCATGAGTCTGCTGCTGATCACGACGTCGCTCGGCAACCTCACGGCGGCTCTGACGCTGCCGGTCGCCGACCTCGACACGTCGTTGCTGGCGCTGTTCGAACGGTTCGGCGGCGTGATCGCCTGGGTCGCGGCGCTGTTCTCCGGGGTGACCGCCTGGCTCGCCCGGCCGCGTGAGGCGTGGCGGGTGGCCGCCCCCGGACCCGTGGGCTGGTACGTCACCCTGGCGGTGCTGGCCTGGCTGCCTGCCGCCTTCCAGCAGATCGCGTTCGCACCACCAGGTGCGCCCCGTCGGTTCATCGAACTCGACGCGGCGGAGCTCACCGGACTCGACGCCGTCGGCAGCCTCGCCAGCGCGGCGATCGTCGCGATCGTGCTGTGGGCCGCACCGCGGCTGCGGCCCGAGGTCGGCGGGGTGGTCCTGCTGGCCTACGCCGTGCCGACCCTGTTCGGTGACGTCGGTGGGGTGGTGCGGGTCGCCACCGAGGAGTTCGTCATCTTCACCCCGTCCGGAGCTCTCGGCCTGGTCGGCATCGTCGGGGTCATCGTCGCCGGGATCTGGTGGGCGAGCCGCGACGCGTCCCTGGTCGAGGCCGGAGCCGACGCCGGAGCCGACGCCGGAGCCGACGCGGAAACCGACGCGGAAACCGACGCCAGCTGACGACGAGGGCGGCCCCTCCCGACGTCGTCGCAGGCATCGTTCAGGGGTGCCGCCACGGATCCCGGGCGCCATCGGTCGCTGCCCGGCGGGCGTGGTCCTCAGCCAGGATGCGCACGTCCGACTCCATCCGGCTCAGCTGCGCCGAGATCCCCGTGAACGCGCGGATGAGCAGCGAGACGCCCATGAGCGCGGCACCGACGGCGAACGTGACGATCCAGAGGAACACGGCGAAGGCCAGCTCACCCTCCCGCAGCAGCAGGGTGCCCGCCGCGATGCCGGCGAGCCCCGCGACGTAGGCCATGAACGTGCAGGCACGCCCCGCGGTGCGTAGCTCACGGGGTCCGGGGATGTGGTCCATGGTGCGCAGGGTGCCGCAGCGGCGAGGATCCCGCGAGTGGACGACCGCCGGGCGGTACCCTCGGGGCCGACGAGGAGCGATGACGTGACGGCTGGGGGAGGCGACGCCGGCGACGCTCACGGGCCGCACGGCGACGACCAGGACGAGGCGCTCGCCCGCCTCGAGGACGTCCTGCACGTCCTGCCGTTCGATCGTGCGGTGCCCGACCTCGCCCACCTGCTCGACGCGGCCGGGGTCGAGGAGGACCTGCTCCGCCGGGACGAGCGGGCCCGCAAGGTCCTCTACGAGGCGTTGCTGGCGCGTCCCTTCGGCACCCTCGATGCGGTCCAGCAGGTCCGGACGGAGGTGGAACTGCTGACCCTCGAGGTCGAGGTCCTCACCGACCGCCTCCAGGACCCGGCCCTCGACCGGGAGGTGTTCGAGCGGACCACCGCGCGTCTCGCCCAGGTCCGGGCACGGCTCGAGGAGATCAGCCAGCAGCTCTGACCGGGACCAGGGAACGGGACCGGGGACCGGGACCAAGGTCCGGCACCGGACGGTCGGACGGTCTGGCTCATCGTCGTGGCGCTAGGCTCCGGCCCCGGCCCGTCCGTCGTCCTACGGCGGCGGTCCGATCATGTGCCCCCGACGACGAGGTGGACGGTGCGCGACCACGGTTGACCGCTGACCAGCCGCCGGCGCCCACGCGCGCCTGGCGAGAGCGAAAGCGTCGCCGTGCCGTCGATCCACCTGCGTGGGCTGACCCTTGCCCACACCACCGCCACGCCCGTCCTCGACGAGGTCACCCTCGACCTCGCCGGCCCATCCGACCGTGCGTTCGTCGGCGTCGTCGGCGCCAACGGCGTCGGCAAGACGACCCTGCTGCGCCTGCTGGCAGGCGACCTCGAGCCCGATCGCGGCCACCGGCACGTCGACGCGGCCGTGCCGCCCGCCCTCGTCCCGCAGGACGTCGACCACCTCGACGACGAGGTGGCCGCGTTCGCTTGGCGCTGGGATGGGGTCGCGGAGCGGCTGCGTCGCCGGCTCGATCTCGATCCCGACCAGCTCGAGCCATCCCTCGGCGGCGGGTGGGACACCTGCTCACCGGGGCAGCGCAAGCGCTGGCAGCTGGCCGCGGCCCTCGCCCGCGACCCGAACGTGCTCCTCCTGGATGAGCCGACCAACCACCTCGATGTCGACGCTCGCGACCAGCTGCTGGACGTGCTCGAGGGTTTCCGCGGGCTCGGTCTGGTCGTCAGTCACGACCGGGCCGTGCTCGACCGTCTGACCGACCGGACGCTGTTGCTCCGCGATCGTGGCGTGGAGCTCCATGCCGGCAGCTACACGCCGGCCGCTGCGCGGTGGCGTGCCGCGGACGCGGCACGTCGCGAGCAGCACGACCGGGCCAGCCGCGAACACCGGCGCGTGCGCAAGCAGCTCGGCGACGCCCGTCGCGATCGCCACAGCGCCCAGCACGGCCCGGCGGCCGAGCGACGCAAGGGTGACGATCCCGAAGCTCGGTCGATGCTCGCCAAGGGGCGGGCCGAGGACGCCGAGCGAGCCCACGGTCAGCGCGTCGCGGCGACCCACGCCAAGCTGGCACGGGCCCAGGCGGCCATCGACGCGGTCGAGGTGACACGCGAGATCGGCGGTGAGGTGGGCTTCGCCCACGCGGGCTCCCGCCGGCGGCTCCTCGCCGAGGTGGTCGGCGACGTCGCCCACGCCGGCGGTGCCACCTGGTTGTCCGGCGTCGACGTAGCGCTCCACCGAGGGGCGCGCGTCCACCTGCGCGGTCACAACGGTGCAGGCAAGACCACGCTGCTGCGGGCCGTGCTCGCGTCGCTGGCCGCTACGGGGGAACGCGTCGGCGTGCTCGAACAGGAGCTGGACGATCCGGCCGCGGAGGTAGCGCGGGTCCGTGCCCTGGACCCGACGCAGCGCGGACGCGTCCTGGGCGTCACGGCGCTGCTCGGCGTGGATCCCGACCGGGTGCTGGTCACCGACGATCCGTCACCCGGGGAGGCTCGCAAGCTCGCTCTCGCCCGGATCCTGGCCGACGAGGTCAGCGTCGTCGTGCTCGACGAACCGACCAACCACCTGGACCTGCCGTCGATCGAGCGGCTGGAGAACGCGCTGGTGGACTACCCCGGGGCGTTGCTGCTGGTGACCCACGACGATGCGCTGGCTGCGGCCGTCACCACGCAGACGTGGGAGGTCGTCGATGGACAGGTCGCCGTCAGCGGGCACGGCACGCCCGAGCCGCAGGCCGGCGGCGGTTAGGGTCACGCGGCGTTCCATCGCGTTCGGTCCACCGTCCCCGCCCTCCCGCCGTCTCCGCGGCGCCCGCTCGCCGTCGCCGTCATCGCCCATCCGTCTTCTCGTTGCCCGCCACCCCCCGCTCAGGAGCCGCTGTGGACGCGCCGATCCTCCGCCTCCACGGCCGGGTGCAGCCCTACGCGTGGGGTTCGCGCACCGAGCTGGCCCGGCTCCAGGGCCGACCGGCCCCGACGGCCGCGCCGGAGGCCGAGCTGTGGTTCGGCGCCCACCCGCAAGGCCCGGCGATCGCCGAGGATGCGCAGGGCCAGCGACGTCCCTTGCGCGAGGTTCTCGCCGACGATCCCGCCGGCACGCTGGGTGCGGACGTGGCCGCCCGGTTCGGTCCGACCCTGCCGTACCTGCTCAAGGTCCTCGCCGTCGAACACCCCCTGTCCCTACAGGTCCACCCGACGGCGACGCAGGCCCGTGCCGGGTTCGACGCGGAAGAGACGCGCGGCATCCCGCGCGATGCGCCCGAGCGGACCTTCCGTGATCCGTGGCCGAAACCGGAGCTGCTGTGCGCGCTGACCCCGGTCACCGCCCTGATCGGGTTCCGCGATCCCACCCGGACGCTGCGCCTGCTGCGAGCCCTGGACGTCCCGGCCCTCGGTGGGATCGTCGAGCGGCTCGAGCACGACGGCACCACGCTCAGCGAGACCGTGCGCGAGCTGCTGACGTGGCCGTCGCACGAACGCACCGACCTGGTGGCCGCCGTCAGGGATGCGGCCTCGGCGCTTCCCCACGCGAGCCACTTCGCCGACGAGGCCCGTCACCTGGTCCGGCTCGCGATCGCCTACCCGCACGACCCCGGGGTCGTCGTCGCCTCGCTGCTGGAACTGGTCCGCCTCGACCCCGGCGAGGTCGTCTATCTCCCGCCCGGACAGCTCCACAGCTACCTGCACGGCACCGCCGTCGAGCTGATGGCTGCGTCCGACAACGTGATGCGGGGTGGGCTGACCGCCAAGCACGTCGACGTGGGCGCGTTGCTCGACGTCCTGGACAGCCGGGCGCTGGCGACCCCGCTGGTGGCGCCACGCGACCTCGGGACGGAAGTG
>SKNP01000039.1 GCA_007120485.1 Nitriliruptoraceae bacterium | reverse complement strand
TCAGGGCCAGGGTGCCCTGCCGAGAGGTCCCTTGTACCCCTGCGGCGCCGCCCCCCGGCGACCACGATGGTGAGCGTCCGGATCGACGGTGCGTGGCTGGGTCCGCTCGGTGCTTGCCACACGTGCCTACGGTCGGCATAGTAGGGGAGGTACATCATGTACCTTCGTCCGAAGCGGTACCGGATGGTCGTTCCCGGTCTCTGACCGCCCGACGATGTCACCCCTGAGAACCATGACCGCACGAGCCCCCGACTTCGGCGCTCCGACGCCGACGGTGGGCAGGAGGAACGATCCATATGAGGATGAGGCCGAGCCGCGCACTCGCGGTCGCCCTTGCAGGAGCACTCGTGCTCGCTGCATGTGCCGACGCTCCCGACGAAGAGGTCGTCGACGAGGAGCCTGAAGAGGAGGTCGACGAGGAGCCGGAAGAGGAGGTCGACGAGGACGAGGAAGCGGTCGAGGAGGACGAGCCGGAGGACGAGCCGGCCGAGGAGACCGACTTCCTCGCCTGCCAGATCACCGACACCGGCGGGGTCGACGACCGGTCCTTCAACCAGACCGTCTGGGAGGGCTTCCAGCAGGCGGAGGAGGAGCTCGGTGTCGAGATCGCCGTGCTCGAGTCTGAGTCGGAAGCCGACTTCGACCCCAACATCCGCGCGTTCATCGACCGTGGCTGTGACCTGATCGTCACCGTCGGCTTCCTGCTCGGTGACGCCACGGCGGAAGCGGCGGAAGCCAACCCGGATCAGCTCTTCGCGATCGTCGACTTCGCGTTCGAGGACGAGACCTACGACAACGTGCGTGAGATCGTCTTCGAGACCGATGAGGCTGGCTTCCTGGCTGGCTACGTCGCGGCGGGGACGACCGAGTCGGGCATCATCGGCACCTACGGCGGCATCAACATCCCGACCGTCTCGATCTTCATGGACGGCTACCTCGCCGGTGCGGAGTACTACAACGAGGAACACGGCACCGACGTCGCCGTGGAAGGCTGGGACGGCGACGACGGCCTGTTCACCGGCGACTTCGAGTCGCAGGACGAGGGCCGTCGCGTGACCGACTCGCTGCTCGAGGGTGGCGCGGACGTCATCATGCCCGTCGCTGGCCCGGTCGGCCTGGGCACCGCCACCGCGATCGAGGACTTCGGCGAAGGCCTGATGATCTGGGTCGACACCGACGGCTACGTGTCGGCGCCGGAGTTCAGCGACCTGATGCTGACCTCGGTGCTCAAGCGGATGGATGTGGCCTCGTTCACGGTGATCGAGGAGGTCATCAACGACGAGTTCGAGGGTGGCCTGTTCGTCGGCACCTTGGAGAACGAAGGCGTCGGCATCGCGGACTTCCACGACCACGAGGACACCGTCCCCGACGAGGTCAGGGACGCGATCGATGAACTGCGCCAGGGCATCATCGACGGTGAGATCTCGGTGGACCCTGCCGACTACTGATCGAACCGATCGACGGTGAGGAGGCAGCCGGGGCGCTCAGGCAACTGGGCGCCTCGGCTCCGCTTATCCAGTAGTGTCCGTTCGGCTACGGCCAACGGTCGTCTTCGAAGGGTGCGACGTGCGGTTGGAACTCGAGGGGATCACCAAGCGGTTCCCCGGTGTCGTGGCCAACGACCACGTCGACCTCGTCGTCGAAGAGGGTGAGGTCCACGGACTGCTCGGCGAGAACGGCGCCGGCAAGTCCACCCTGATGAACATCCTCTACGGCCTGTACGGCGCCGACGAGGGCGAGATCCGCATCGACGGTGAGCCCGTGGTGTTCAACGACCCCGGCGAAGCGATCGACGCCGGGATCGGCATGGTCCACCAGCACTTCATGCTCGTGCCGGTGTTCACCGTCGCGGAGAACATCGTGCTCGGGGTCGAGCAGGTGTCCGGCCTGGGCAAGCTGGACCGTGCCCGTGCGTCGGAGCAGGTCCGAGAACTCGCGGAACGCAGTGGCCTCCCGGTCGACCCGGACGCGAAGGTCGAGGACCTGCCCGTCGGCATCCAGCAGCGTGTGGAGATCCTCAAGGCGCTGTACCGCGATGCCAACCTGCTGATCCTGGACGAACCCACCGCCGTGCTGACTCCACAGGAGACCGACGACCTGTTCGAGGCCGTCGCCGCGTTCCGGGACGAGGGCCGCTCCGTGGTCTTCATCTCCCACAAGCTGCGAGAGCACCGCGCCGTCGCCGACCGGATCAGCGTGCTACGTCGTGGCAGCATCGTCGGGACCGCCGACCCCAACGAGGTCAGCGAACAGGATCTGGCGAACCTGATGGTGGGTCGCCCGGTGGAACTCGTGGTCGACAAGCCACCGGCCAACCGGCAGGAGCCCGTCCTGCAGCTCGAAGGACTCAACGTGGCCAACACCATCGGCACGATGGTGGTCCACGACGTCGATCTCGAGGTGCACCGCGGCGAGATCGTCGCTGTGGCTGGTGTGGAGGGCAACGGTCAATCGCCACTAGTCGAGGCGATGACCGGGCTCCGCGAGATCCACCACGGGACCGTCTCCATCGGTGGACGCTCGATCGCGGACCTGACGCGCAAGCAGGTCCTGCGCGGGGGCGTCGGGCACGTCCCAGAGGATCGGGGTCGCGACGGGCTCATCGCCCAGTTCTCCATCGCGGAGAACCTCGTGATCAACCAGTGGGACATGGAGCCGTTCGCGAAGCACCGCAGCCTGCAGTTCAAAGCCATCAGCGAGCACGCGCAGCGGCTGGTGGACCTCTACGACATCCGAACACCGTCGATCGCCACCCCCGCGTCGTCGTTGTCGGGCGGTAACCAACAGAAGCTGGTTATCGCCCGGGAGTTCGACCAGCCGATCGACCTGCTGGTCGCGTCGCAGCCGACCCGGGGGATCGATGTCGGCTCGATCGAGTTCATCCACAAGCAGCTGGTTGCCAAGCGTGACGAGGGGACCGCGGTCGTGCTCGTGTCCTCGGAGCTCGATGAGATCCTCGCGCTCGCTGACCGTGTCATCGTGATGTTCCAGGGACGCGCGGTCGGGCCGTTCGACATGCCGGTCACCAAGGAGGCGCTGGGACTGATGATGGCAGGCGCGGATCCGGCCGAGGCGATGGCGAAGGGGGCTTGACCATGTCCGACGACACGCCCCGCCCGGACGACGAGTCCTCGACGGAGGGTGCAGCAGGTCCCGACGACCGGTCGGGCTCATCGGGAAACCCGGCCGAGCCGGAGGCGCCCGCGTCGGCGGTGGCGGTCGACGAGGTCGAAGACGAGGAGGTCAGGGCGGCTCGTGAACGAGAACGCCAGCAGGTCACGGTCGAGCTCGGTGCCACGATCGGCCAGCGCTTCATCCAGGCCGTCACCGGCAAGAGCCTGGCCGTCACGCTCCTGTCGATCTTCTCGGCCCTGGCTATCGGCGCGTTCATCATCGCGTTCTCCGACGAACCGACCCGCGAAGCGCTCGCCTACTTCACCGCCCGTCCCAGCGACACGTTCGTCGCCGCTTGGGCCGCCATCAGCGGCGCCTACCTCTCGATGTTCCGGGGCGCTTTCGCCGGAGCAGGACCGATCTCAGAGACGCTGGTCGCCGCGACCCCCTTGATCCTGACCGGCCTGGCCGTCGCGGTCCCGCTACGGACGGGGCTGTTCAACATCGGTGGTGAAGGCCAGATGGTGGCCGGCGGCACCGTCGCCGGGTTCCTCGGGTTCTGGCTCGTGGGGCTGCCCTTCGTTCTCCACCTCCCTCTCGCGCTGCTGGCAGGCGCCCTCGCGGGCGCGCTGTACGGGTGGATCCCCGGCATCCTCAAGGCACGCACGGGCGCCCATGAGGTCATCTCGACCATCATGCTCAACAACATCGCCCTGTTGGTGCTGACCTTCGCGCTCTCCACGGAACTGTTCCGGCGGGAGGACCGCGTCGACCCCATCTCGAAGAGCATCCAGGACTCGGCGATGCTGCCGCAGTTCGCACAGGGGTTCCGTGTCAACGTCGGGTTACTGCTCGCGTTGGCACTCGCGGCGGCGATCTTCTGGATGATGGAACGGTCCACGGTCGGGTTCGAACTCAACGCCGTGGGACTCAACCCCAACGCCGCAGCGACCGCCGGGATGAGCCCGGGACGCAGCATCGTGACCGCGATGACCACCGGTGGGATGTTGGCCGGCGTCGCTGGAGCGACGGTGGTCCTTGGCGTCCAGGGACGCATCACCGACGGCTTCTCCGCCGGCTTGGGCTTCGAAGGCATCACCGTCGCCCTGCTCGGCCGTGGTGGTGTCGGCGGCACCGTGGCCGCAGGCTTGCTCTTCGGCGCCATGCGTTCCGGGGGCCGCCTCATGCAGGCGGAGACGGGCATCGCGCTCGATCTCGTCCTGGTGCTCCAGGGCCTGATCATCGTCTTCATCGCCGCACCGGGCCTCGTGCGAGCGATCTACCGGATCAAGACCGACGGCCTCGCTGGCCAGATCTCCAAGGGGTGACGACCGTGAGCGCTGCCACGTTGCAAGCACCGGAGGAGTTGGCCCGCCGCAACCGGCGGTTCGGGATCTTCTCCGTGGCGTGTGCCGCGGTGATGCTTGGCGTCTTCGCGGCCGTCCCAGCTGGTTCGCAGGCCACGTTCATCCTGAACGACGCCCGCGGTCAGGCCATCGACATCCCGTTGTTGGTCGTCTCGGTCACGCCTGCGGTGATCGTCATGGCGGTGATCGCCCTGGCGATCGCCGGCGTGCAGTTCACCCGTGGTTTCGGACGGCGCTCGGTCCTCATGGCCGGCGTGGTCGCGATGCTGCTCGTCGCGGCCTTCCTGACCTGGGCCGCGACGGACTCGGCCGTGTCCCTCATCGCCCTGCTGCGCGGCACGGTCCGCAGTGCGACCCCGATCGCGCTCGGCGCGATGGCGGGCGTGCTGGGCGAACGTGCCGGGGTCATCAACATCGCGATCGAGGGGCAGTTGGTCTCCGGCGCGTTCGCCGCCGCCCTGACCTCCACGCTGTTCGCCAGCGCGTGGATCGGACTCGGGGGCGGGATCCTGGCCGGGATGCTCATCGGCGCGATGCTCGCGGTGCTCACG
>SKNP01000295.1 GCA_007120485.1 Nitriliruptoraceae bacterium | reverse complement strand
GCCCGCTACGCATCGGCGCGTCGGGCCGTCAGCTTGGCGACCACCGGCGAGGTGACCATCTGCACCACCGCGTAGATCACGGCGGGCAGGGCCACCTCCGGAGGGAGCCCGGAGGAGATCACCACGACCGCGGCGATGCTGAACTCCTTCTTCGAGGTCGTGAACAGCATCGCCGTCCGGTCGGCTGGCTCGGACAGCCAGGGGCGAGCCGCCAGGCCGACGAGGTAGCCGACCCCGTTGAGCGCCAGCGCGACGCCGGCGGCGCCGGCGACCAGCAGCGGAGCCGCCAGGATGTCACCGGCGCTCGGACCGACCACGGCGACCACCAGCAGCAGGTACGCCGTGGCCGCGGTCGCCGACAGGGCGGGTTCCACCGGCTCGATCCGGCCGGGTCGCCAGGTCCGGATCGCCACCCCGACGATCGTGGGGACGATCACCGTCAGGGCGAGCTCCCCAACCAGCGCGACCACGGGCACGTCCAGCTCGATGCCGGTGTAGAGCAGGAACAGAGCCGGGACGAGCACCGGCGCCAACGCCGTGTTCACCGCGTTGAGCACCGTCGCCAACGCCACGTTGCCGCGTCCGATCAGCACCAGCAGGGGCGAGGACACGTCCGTGGGAAGGGCACCGACCAACGCGAACCCCAGCCCGAACGGGGCGGTACCGAACGTCAGCCAGCCGAGCGTGAACCCGGCGAGGCTCATCGGTCCGTACACCAAGCCGGTCGCCAACGCCTGCACGCCCGGACGGGCGAGCACCCGACGCAGCATGGACAGGTCGAAGGTCATGCTGACCGCCAGCATCAGCAACGCGAGCAGCGGCGTGACCCACGCGCTGAGGGCCACGCCGACGTGCGGCACGAGCACCCCGAGCGTCGCCGCGACCAGCACCAGGGGCAGCAGGTGGTTCTCGATCACCCGGAGCCGCTCGACGATCCACCCCCGGCTCGTGGCTCGCGGACACGACCCGCGACGCTACCCGTCGGTGATGGCTGCGCTGGTCCCTCGGGCAACCTTCACCGAACCGCGGTCAGTACGTGGGGTGGGAGCTGACGCCACCATCGACCGGCAGGTTGATGCCGGTGATCCAAGCGGCTGCATCGGACAGCAGGAACACGCACGCATCGCCGACGTCCTGTGGCGCTCCCAAACGCCCCAACGGCGAGGCCGAGGTGTAGCGGTGCACGCCGTCAGGCCACGCGTCCTCGATCCCCGGCCGGCCGATCACCCCGGGTGAGACGCAGTTGACGCGGATGCCGTGCTCTCCGAACTCCAGGGCAGCGGCCCGGGCATGGTTGATGACCCCGGCCTTCGCCGCGTTGTAGTGGCCATGGTTGCGTGCTGGCTGGGACCCTTCGAGGGACGCGATCTGCACGATCGAGCCACCCGTCCCCTGCTCGACCATCCGACGCACCGCGGCCACGGTCACCAGGTGGGTGCCCGTGAGGTTGACGTCCACCACCTCGCGGAACGCCTCCGCGCTCAAGCTCAACAGGTCGCCCAGCGGCTGGACGCCGGCGTTGTTCACCACGCCGTCGACGCGACCGAAGGCGGTGACCGCCGCCTCGACGATCGCTCGTGCACCCGTCTCCTCTGCGATGTCGGCCTGGGCCGTCGCGACCTCCGTCCCCCCGGCCCCGAGCTCATCCGCCAACGCTCGCGCAGCCTCGCCGGCCGAGCGGTAGTGGAGCACGAGCCTCGCACCGGCCCTGGCGGCGCTCCGAGCGATCCCGGCACCGATCCAGCCCCCCGCACCGGTGACGACGATCACGGCGTCGTCCAACCGCATCCGGTCCTGCGGTGTCGTCGCTGCCTTCACCATGGTCGCTCCTCACGGTTCTGGACGGTTCCGGTCGATCGTGCGTCGACGGTGCCCCCGACCGACCTGCCCTCCCCGACCGTTCGACCTGCCAGTTGTCATCAGACAAGTTCATCCGGGCGGAGCAGGTCAAGACCGGGCCAGGTGGGTCGAGGTCGACACCGGTCAGCCACGGTCGCGCAGGATCGTGATCACCAGCCAGAACCCGACGACCGACGCGACGACGAAGAACACCAGCGCCAACGCCGGGTAGCCCATCACGGTCGCCTGGGTCTCCACGCGAGCCATCAGCGCCGCGCCGAGGATCAGCGCGGCCAGCACCACCCCGGCGGTGAGGCGGTTGCCGATCCGGTTCAGCGCGGAGACGAGCCGCTCCGCGTCGACGGCGTCGACGCGGACCCGCATCGACCCGTCGGCCAACGACGAGAGGATCCGGTTCACGCGCCCCGGCAGCCCCTCGACCAACTCCTTGGTCTGCAACAGGGTCTGCAACATCAGGCTCGGACTGAGCTCGCGCCACATCGCCCGGCTCATCACCTTCGAGGCGTGCTCACGGATCACCTCGTCGACCTCGAACGTAGGGTCGAGCTCGCGTGCGACCTGATCCAGAGCCATCAGGGTCCGCGCCAGCAGCGTCAACTCCGGGGGCGGACGCACGCCGTCCTCGCCGGAGATGCGGGTCATCTCGTTGAGGATGCCCCCCACCGCGGTGTGGTGGCTCGGGAGGTCGTGATAGCTACCGACCAGCTCGGCGACGTCACGACGGAACCGTTCCTCGTCGAAGTAGGACGTGGGTTGGCCCAGCTCGAGGGCGACGTCGGCGGTCTGCTCCCCCTCGCCGTCGGCGACGGCCACCAGCAGGCGCAGGAGGCGTTCGCGGGTGGAGGACTCCAGCCGCACCACCATCCCGACGTCGAGAAGGGCCAGGCGACCGTCCTCGGTCAACAGGACGTTGCCGGGGTGAGGATCCGCGTGCACGAAGCCGTCCGCAAGCATCTGCTGCAGGTAGGCATGGAACAGCGCATCGAGCAACCCGGTGGCATCCACGTCCAACCGCTTCACATCGGACAACTCGGTGACCTTGTGCCCGTCGATGTGCTCCATCGTGAGCACCCGGGCGGTGGTCAGGTCCCGGACCGTCGCGGGGACCGTCAACCGGGGGAAGCCGTCGAGGTTGTCGCGCAACTGGTCGAGGCTGACCGCTTCGCGCTCGTAGTCCAGCTCGCGGATCAGCGACCGTTCGAACTGCTCGACGATGTCGGTCAGGTGGTAGCGCTCGCCGGCATCGGTGTGCTCGTCCAGGAAGGAGGCGACCGTCCGGAGCACCTCCAGGTCCTGAGCGATCGTGTCGCGGATGTCGGGTCGTTGCACCTTCACGGCGACGGATCGGCCGTCGTGCAGGGTCGCGCGGTGGACCTGGCCGAGCGAGGCGGACGCCAACGGCTCCTCGTCGAACGACGCGTAGGCCTGGTCCAGGTCCGTCCCGAGCTCGCGTTCGACCACCGCGCGGATGTCCGCGAAGGGCACCGGCTCGACGTCGTCCTGCAACCGCTCCAGCGACGTCAGCTGTTCCTCGGGCAGCAGGTCCGCGCGGGTCGCCAGCAGCTGACCGAGCTTGATGAAGGTCGGCCCCAGGCGTTCCAGGTCGTCCGCCAGGTCGGGCTCGTCCGCGTCGTCCGCCGACGCCATCTCCTCGCCGGTGTCGCCGGCGTCCCCACGCAGCGAGTCGTCCAGCACATCGCTCAGACCCGAGCTTCGCACCAGCTCGCTGCCGCCGTGCCGAGCGAGGACCCGGGCGATGGCGGCGTAGCGCTTCAGCAGCTCCGGTCGCAGCGACGTCGTCACCAGCGGCCCCTTCGGTCCCACGAGCGGTCAAGCGACCGTAAACCGGGCCCGGGCAGCCCGGGTCCAGCCGAACGCGACCACACGACCGGCTGTCCGTACGGTCCACTACCCACTGGCGGCGGATCCGTCATCCTGGTCGAACGACGAACAGGTGCCATGATCGACGAGCCAGGTGACCAGCCAAGCGAGGGGCCCCGGGAGTGGGCCGAGCGCAGGATCGAGCAGGCCGAGGACGTCTACGAGGGCCACGGCCGGATCTTCCGTTGGATGTGGATCGCGGTTGGGTTCGTCATCGTCGCCGCCGGTCTGGCGATGATCGTGTTCCCCGGTCCGGTCACCGTGGTGGTGCCACTTGGACTGGCGATGCTCGCCGTGGTGTTCGGGTGGGCCCGGCGGCTCCTGCTCCGCAGCGTCGAGCACGGCACCGACGCCGCTCGTCGCTTCCGGCGCGCCAACACCTGGGTGAAGGTCCTGACGATGGCCGCGTCCGCGTGCCTGGCCGCTGCGGCGGCGGCCTGGCTCCTCCTCTGATCCGCGAGCAACCGCCGGATCCTGCGCGGCCACCGGGACCGCCGAGCGCCGTCAAGCGGGGTCGGTGGCCTGCTCGGCCGGTTCCGCATCACGGCGGATCCGTTCGGTGTGGAAGCTGACGGCGAGGTCAGCGGGCGTGAGGTACGACTCATCGAGCATGCGCGGCCTCGACCGCCGACCCCGAGGTGGACGCTCCCACCAGTACCCGCCCGGACGCAACGCCTTGGCAGCGAACGAGGAGCAGATCTCCGTCCCGTTGATCCCGACCGAGAACCGACCACCGGTCAGCAACGCCCAGGCGATGGAGACGATCTGCACGATCCCGTAGCTCGGCTGGATCGCGGCGACCCGTTCGGCGTACGCCACGACCTGTCCGCGGTCCTCGTCGGAGATGTTGGTGTCGATGTAGGCGAACCACTGCTCGCCGTACCTCTCCGCCTCGGTCTCGATCACGCCCTCGCTCAGCGCCTCGACCAGTCGGGGACGTCCGTCCTCGAACGGCGTGACCACGACCGCGACGTGGTTGAACCAGGCGAACGGCCGCTCGTACTCGCTGCGGTAGCGCAGGCGTTGCCCGAACCGGATGAGGCGGCCGAAGATGCCCCGCGGGGAGTGGGTGAGGATGACATCGCCGGGTACCCACCGGGGCGGCGTCTGCCCCGGTTCGAACGGGCGCGGGGTCACGTCGGCTGGGCCACGGATGCTGGTCGTCGCCGCCATGTCGAGCCGTTCCACCGGGTGCGGTCCCCCACGTTCATACACGAACCGAGCCCGCCTGGCGAGAGGCGATCGCATCTCCGCCGTCAGCAGCCATCAACGGCCCGATCCCGTGCCTGCCGGGCGTGCCCCGGATCAGTCGCTCGCGGTCTCCCAGCTGCCGGGTCGGCGGTCATCGGCGACACCCGTCAGTTCGCCGGAATCCGGATCGACCAGCATGGCCTGCACCCCGCCGAAGTACTCGGTGACCGGCAGGTCCGTGGTCGGTTCGTAGCCGAACGCCGCCAGTTGCTCCACCACCTCGTCGTCCGGGGCGGACTCCAGCTCGAGCTGCCGGCCTTCGAGGTGGAACCGGGGGCGCTCGACCGCCTCGTCCAGTCCCAGGTCCTGATGTGCCCAGCCCAGCAGCACCTGCGAGGTGATCATCGGGATGCGTCGCCCCCCGGGCGAGCCGATCCCCAGGACCGGGTCCCCGTCGCGGGCCACGATGGTCGGTGCCACGAAGCTGCGTGGCCGCTTGCCCGGCTCCGCCACGTTCACCGAGTCCGCGTCGGACGAGAAGTTCTTCAGCTGGTCGTTGAGGAAGAACCCGGAGACCGGCAACCCCGACCCGAAGAAGTTGCTGAGGGTGTTGGTGGCCGAGACCATCCGTCCGTCGCGGTCGACGATCACCAGGTGGGTGGTGTCGGTCTCCGGCGAGATGGCCGGCTCACCCTCCTCGACCGGTGCGAACCCGTCGTCGGGGACCAGGTCGGCGAGCTGCTCGGTGTGGTCGCGTTCCAGGATCTCCGGCAGCGGGACGTCCTCGACCGTGGGGTCGGCGATCAGTTCCGTTCGGTCGCTCAGAGCCAGTCGCCACGCCTGGCCGATCGCATGGTGGGCCGCCGCACCGTCCGGGTCGGTGTCGGCGTAGCCCAGAGCCTCCGCGACCTGCACCAGCTGGACGACGGTCGGACCGGACGTCGGGGCACCACCGGCGATGAGCTCGTCGTCCCCGAGCTCACCGCGGGCCGGTTCGACCTCTTCGACCTCGTACGCCTCCAGGTCGTCGAGTTCCAGCCCACTGACCTCCTCGGCGATCGCCTCGCCGAGCTCACCTCCGTAGAGGACCTCGGGACCCTCCTCCTGGATGGCGCGGAGCGCTTCGGCGTACTCCGGTTGGTGCAGCGTCTCCCCCGGTTCGATGGGCTGTCCGTCGGGGAACAACCCTGGGACCAGGTGGATCGGCAACCGCTCGGCCGCTCCGACCAACCGGTCGTGCAGGTACTCGTCGACCTCGAACCCGTCCTCGGCGTAGCGGGCCGCTGGCTCGATCAGGTCGGCGAGGTCGATGCTGCCGTGCTCGTCATGGACGTGCTGCATACCGGCGACGAACCCGGGGACCCCGACGTCGGCGGCCGGGACCTCGCCGCTGGGTGGCGCGATCTCGCGGTAGTCGTAGGCGACCGGATCGCCACCGGGCTCCTGGAGCACGAGCGCACCACCGCCACCCGGGCCCGAACCGAAGGGTTCCACGACCCCGAGCGCGTACGACACCGCGACCGCGGCGTCCACCGCGTTGCCGCCCGCGTCCAGGACGGTCATGCCGACCTCGACCGCCAACGGGTGTCCGGCGCTGACGCCGAAGCTGCCGCTCTCGGCCGGATCGTCGGCATCGTCGGTGTCCGCGTCGTCGGCGTCGGTCGAGCCCGCCACCTCGTCGTCACGAGCGCGCAGCTCGAGCGGGTCCCGGTCGTCGGGGTCACCGGACGGGGCATCGTTGCCCTGGACCGCGTCCTGGTCGAGCAGTTCCGCCCGTTGGTCGGCCAGTCGCGGACGCTCGTGCAGGGTGACCACGACGAGGCCGACGATCACCAGGACCGACAGCACGTAGTTGAGCCAACGGTCCGTCACGACGGCGCTCCTTCGAGCACGTGGTCGTGGTCGAGCTCGGCCACCAGCGTGGTGCCGTCGCGCTCCCAATCGAGTCCATCCCCGCGTAGCCGTTGGAAGATGCGCTCACGTCGGTAGACGTCCAACGGACCGTCCAGCCGCTGAGGGCTGCCCTCCCGCAGGTAGACCGGAAGCAGCTCCACCCGTGCGGTGCCGTCGGCATCCAGGTGGTAGCGGGCGATCGCCGACTCGCGGGTCCGCGACCAGCCCTGGTCGAACACGAAGTTGCCCAGGCTGTAGAACACCAGGGTGTCGTCGATGCGTTCCACCGGCATGAGCACGTGGGGATGGTGGCCGACGACGATGTCCGCGCCAGCCTGCGCGGCGAACCCGGCGATCTCACGCTGATCGGCGTTGGGTGAGAGGTCGTACTCCTCGCCCCAGTGGAAGTGGGCGATCACCAGGTCGGCCTCCTGGTCGGCCTGCTGGATCAGGGGCCCGAACGTGCCGGGATCCGCCTGGAGGACCCCACCCTGGAACGACCGCGCGATGAACCCCTCCACGAACGCGTCGGTGAACGACAGCGTTGCGACGGTCAGGTCACCGTGCTCCTGGTAGTCGGTGCGCACCGCGTCATCGAGGTCGACGCCGGCACCGGCGTGCGCGAGCCCGGCGTCGTCGAGGGCGTCGATCGTGTCCCGCAGCCCCGGGATGCCGTGATCCATCGCGTGGTTGTTGGCCAGGCTGACCGTCGTGAACCCGGCGTTCGCCAGCGCCGCCGCCGCCTCGCTGCCACTGGCCAGGTGGATGAGCTTGTCGGCCTCGGGGAGGTCATCGTCGTCGCTGATGACCTGCTCGAGGTTGGCGCTGACGTAGTCGGCCTCGAGCCACGGCTCCACGTCGGCCAACAGCGCGTCGTGCCCGCGCCGCTCGATGACCCGCTCGACGTGCCGACCGAACATCACATCACCGACCATCGCCGCGGAGAACACCGCATCGTCGTCGTCGACCGGCCCGTCAGCGGCCGCCGGCGCGGTCTCGACCTGCGCCGACAGCTGTCCGCCGAGCACCGAAGCGAGCGCGATGACGGCCCCGATGGACGCATGCCGGGCCGCGCGGCGGCGGTCGCGGCGCACACGGCGCTGCAGTCGGCCCCGTCGGCCGACCGGCGCATCGTCTCGAGCGGCGACATCGGTCACCAGGCCACCAGCCCGACCGCGAACACCACGAGGAAGGTCACGCCCGACAGCAGCACGGTGGAGAACACCGTGTGGGGGACGCCCTGTCGGTGGATCGCGTTGGCGATCAGGCCCGGGACGATCACCCCGATGCCGCGGAACTCGTACACCTCGAACGGCATCGCCGGGTAGAGCGCGTCGAAGATCAGCTTGAGGACGATCCCGACGCTGAGCATCGCGACGAACCGCCGTCGGCCGTAGAGGATCGCCACCCGCGAGATCCCCCGGTCGACCACCAGGAACGTCAGGAAGCTGAGCAGGAAGATCAGCGTGACGAAGATCACCTGGTCGAACACCAGCGCGAGGTAGCCCGGTACGACCAGACCGGCCGGGATCACCCCGGTGCGTTCGGCGTAGATGAGGCTGACGACCACGCCGATCACCAGGGAGAGGTAGAGCTCGGTCCCGAACATCTACGGGGCCTTCCGCTGGGGGGCGTGCGTGACGTCCCGCGCTTCGAGTTCGGCGACGAGTTCGGCCCCGCCGCCGTGGAGGTTGCCGACGCCCAGCACGACCCGCCCGTGCAGACGGTCGTCGAGGTGGTCCATGACCGTCGGGGCGTCCGCGTCGGTCAGATCGATCACGGTGTCCGCGTCGATGGCCCCCGTCGCCACCTGCTTGTGGACGGCCCGCGTCGCGGAGCCCATCACGACCAGGGTCTCGATCGGCAGGTGCGGCAGGACATCGCGAGCGAACTGCTGCGTACGTCCGATGCGGTCCTCGCGGCAGTTCATGACCACCAGGAGCCTGTCGCGCGGTGCGCCGAGTCCGACGACGTGGTCCCACACCGCCAGCGTGGCGGTCGGATCGTTCGCGGGGAAGGCGTTGACCAGCAGCGCGGGATCGTCCGGATCGCCGATCTCACGCAGCCGCGTGGCGTACGGATCGGCCGGGGCGTCGCGCATCCCTCGCAACGCGACGGCGTCGCCGATGCCGAACTCTCGGGTCACCGCGAGCACCTGCGCGAGGTGCTCGGGCAGGACCAGGTGATCGAACCCCTCGAGTTGCTCGGGGCTGATCGCATCGGCGTCGCTGACGACCAGCGTGGCGTCGCGATCGTCGGCGACCGCCCGGAAGGTCGCGGTATGCCGGTCGTCTGGGACGACCACGACGCCGTCGGACGGGATCGAGTCGGCCAGGACCTCGGCCACGTCGTCGACGGTGGGACCCATCTCCTCGAGGTGGTCGGCCCAGGCGTTGGTGATGACCAACACGTTGACGTCCAACAGCTCCCGGTGGAAGGTCAGCTGGTACTCGGGGGTGACGGCCATGCACTCGGCGACGACCGCGTCGGCCTGCTCGGCGGTGGCGCGACGGACCAGCTGCCGTTGCTCGCCGATGTTGGGACCCTCGGGACGTCGGTGGACGTCCTCGGTGGTGCCGTCCCATCCGAGGACGAGCTGGGCCGCCGTCCCGGTGGTCTTGCCGATGGGGCGGCGCCCACCGGCGGCGAGGGCGCCGGTCAACAGCCGCGTCACGGTCGACTTGCCCCGGCTGCCGTTGACGCTGACCCGCACCGGGATCTCCGTGAGCCGCCGGCGGTGACGGGATCGCTCCACGACGGCCGCGAGCAACAACAGCAGCGCCGCTCCTGCCGACACCAGCAGGACCAGATCATCGGAGCTTCCGAGTTCGATGGCTGGCCTCCCCTGCGTCGGTCATCGGCCGCGGCCCGATCCCGGTGCGCCCCGGCCTGGCGCGCATCTCGGCGACGTCCCCGCTCGTCGCCGCCCGTGTCGTCGCGGCTCGTGTTCACCCGACCGTAAGCCCGGCCATCAGCGCTCGCGGCCGGACATGGTCCGCTGCCCGTACGGCTGCCTGCTCGGACGGCTGGCCGACCGACGACGGCCGAACGGCGGTGTCCGCACGCGCCGTGCCGCCCGTCGCGGCACGACCGAACCGTGCGCCCGCGGCCCCTGGACCGGGGAGGTGGCGCGATCAGGCCAGGTCGGGTTCGTCGAGGTGGTGGATCAGTTCGGTGCGCGCGGCGCCGTGCAGTTCGACGGCGCCGGCCCAGCCGGCGGTCCTGGTCCGGACGGGTTCGCCGATGGACACCCCGATCGCACCACGTCGCACCAACCGACGGCCCACCGGCAGCACCTCCCGGGTACCGCGCAGCGCGATCGGTACCACGGGGACGCCCGCGTTCGCCGCCGTGAGGAACGCGCCCATCCGGAAGGGTTCCAGGCCCGGCGCCGGTGAGCGGCGACCCTCCGGGAAGAACGTGACGTGCTGCCCGGACCGGACGAGTCGTGCGAACTCGCGGCTCTCCTCCACCCGCTGCGCCCGGTCCCCCGGCTGCAGGAGCCGGGTCCCCAGCCGCTTGACGAACCGGTGCACCAGCGGGCGCTTGGCGAGCCCGCCGGCCCCGACGAACACGGGCGGCTCGGGCAGTGCCAACGCCAGGACCAGCGGGTCGATGAAGCTCGCGTGGTTCGCTACCACCACGAACGACCCGTCGGTCGGCAGCGATCCGGCACCGCGCACCGAGATGCGGATCCCCGCAAGGCCCAGGAGCAGCCGGCCGGCGCGGCGCACGATCGCCCACCGCCGGGCCAGCCCCGGCACGACCGCCACCAGCGGATAGACGATCACCGCCGCCAGGAGGAACAGCGTGTGGACGTACACGCCGTACACGCCGCGGGTGAACCCGCCGCCGATCCGGCGCGCCCATGCCGGCAGGCTGGTCAGCGCCAACCGGGCCACCTGCCACCACACCGCCGAACGGTCGTCACCGAGCTGCCCACGTTCGTAGCGTGCCCGGGCGTCGTTGCGTCGGATCTTGCCGCTGGAGGTCTTCGGCACCGCACCCGGGCCGGCCAGCACCACCTCGTCGGGCGGTCCGCCGACGACGTCGACCACGGCCTCGTTGATCTGGCGCTGCAGCCGTTCGCGATCGTCCGGGTCACCGATCCGGGTCTCGGCCAGCACCACCAGCCGTTCGGTCCCCGCGTCCGGATCGACGGTCGGGAAGACGGCCACGCAGCCCTTGCGGACGTCGTCGAGGTCGCCGACCGCCTCCTCGAGCTCGCTGGGGTGCAGGTTGCGACCGCCTCGGATGATCACGTCCTTGACCCGGCCGGTGAGGTACAGCTCCCCGTCGGCGAGGTAGCCGAGGTCCCCGGAATCCCGCCAGTCACCGTCGAACAGCCGCTCGGTCGCTTCCGGGTTGCGGAGGTAGCCGAGGGTCGCCGAGGGACCTCGGAACTCGACGCGGCCCTCCTGTCGCTCCCCCAACGAGGTGCCGTGGTCGTCGGCGATCCGGACCTCGTGGCCGGGGAGGGCACGTCCGCAAGCGACGAACCGTGCCGGCGCCGGGTCCTCGTCCGCTGCCGGGGTCGCTCGCCCGGACGTGGCCAACGGTTCGCGCGCGACCCGGTCGATCACCGGTCCGCGATCCAGCTGCGGGATCGTCAGCGCGACCGCGGTCTCGGCCAGGCCGTACACCGGGGTCATCGCCCCTGGCCGCAGGCCCACGTGCGCGAACCGGTCGACGAACCCGGTCACGGTCTCGGGGCTCACCGGTTCGGCGCCGTTGAAGCCGATGCGCCAACTGGAGAGGTCGACCTGTTCGAGGTCGTCATCGTCGACGCGGCGAAGGCACAGCTCGTAGCCGAAGTTGGGGCCGCCGGACAGCGTGCCGCCGTACGTCGAGATGGCCTGCAACCACCGGACCGGACGAGCGAGGAACGCCAGCGGCGACATCACGTTGAACGGCAACCCGAAGTAGAGGCTGAGCAGCCAGGACCCGATCAACCCCATGTCGTGGTACAGCGGCAACCAGCTGACGAACACGTCCGTGTCGTCGATGTGGCCGGCCTGGCCCATCGCTCGGATGTTGGCCAGCAGGTTGGCGTGGCTGAGCACCACGCCCTTGGGGTCACCCGTACTGCCCGAGGTGTACTGCACCAGCGCGGTGGCGTGCGGGTCCGGCATCGTCGGCGGCGACGGTGCGGCGTCGACCGCGAGGTCGGCAACGGTCACCACATGCTGGAGCGTCGCGACGTTGGGTGCGACGAGCCGTGCGAGCGCTCGCGCGTCGGGGACGGTGATCAGCACCGGCGCCCGCGCGTTGTCCAGCAACCGCGCCTGACGACGCAGGTGCTCCTCCAGCGCGGACGGCTTCGCCGGTGGGTAGATCGGGACCGGCACGCAGCCGGCCAGCAGGACCCCGATGTAGGCCAGGAAGTACTCGCGGCAGGTCGGCAGCATGATCGCGACCGATGCGCCCGGTGCCACCGCACGTTGACGGAGACCGGCCGCGACCACCGCGGCCTCGTGCCACAGCTGGCCGTAGGTGAGTTCCTCGTCCGGGCCGCCCTCGCCGAGCAGCCGGATGTGGGTGCGGTCCGGCTGCTGGTTCGCGTGCCACGCCAGCACCTCGACGAGGCTGCCGGCCTGCGCAGGCGCGACGCCGTCGGCGGCCGGGCCGATCGGCGCCAACCGCGTCCGCGGCCGGCCGGCGGCGCGGTTCACGGCCGCCGGAGCAGCGGCCAGCTCGTCCAGAACGTCACCGGGGGTCTCGACCCGCACCAGCGTCTCGTCGGGCAGCGACGCGTCGAACGTCTCCTCGACGCGCACCAGCAGTTCAGCGACCGCCAGGCTGTCCAAGCCGAGGTCGGCATCGAAGCGCGAGTCCAACCGCACCGTCGGGGCGGCGGACGGCCGCGCGTCGGCGACGACCGCCCGGACGACCTCGAGCATCGACGCGGCCGCATCATCCCGCGCGGGCGCTGGCCGACCGTCATCCGTCCACGGCGCCTGGCCCTGCTTGGACGCTGCTCGGGCGTCGTGCGCGGTCGGGAGGTCGCGTTCGTCGCTCACCGTCGCACCTCCCGGACGGGGTTCCCACCGTAGCGACCCGTCGCATCATCGCGACCGACCGCCGACGGACGTCCGGCGGCGGTGGTCGGTTCGCACGGTTCCCCCGGGCTGCCGTGGGGTCGGCGGCGCCGACCTCCGTAGCGTCTCCGGCTCATCGGGGCCGGTCGGCGACCGACCGCGGCGCTGCCGCTCCCGCGACCCGCACCCGAGACCCGCACCCGAGATCCGCACCCGAGATCCGCACCCGAGACCCGCACCCTCTCGAAAGGCTGCCGCGTGCTGCGCAGACCCATCGTCACGTTCCTGACCGCCGCCCTGACGTTGTCGTTGGTGGCCTCGCCCGCGACGGCCGAGGCCGAGGGCGATGGCCGGACCGCCTGCCCGGACGCGGCCCCGGCGACCGGCTTCGAGGACGTCGACGACGACAGCACCCACGCGGCGGCGATCCGTTGCGCGACCTCGCTCGACGTGATCCGGGGCACCACCGACACGACGTTCGATCCGGCCGGCGACGTCACGCGCGGTCAGGTCGCCTCGTTGCTGGCCCGCACGCTGGACGAGGCCCACGTACCGCTGCCTCCGACCGCCGGGCAGCCGACCTTCGACGACGCCGGTGACGCCCACGGCGACGCGATCCATCGCCTGGCCGCCGCGGACATCGTGGCCGGGCTCGACGATGACACCTTCGCACCGAACGAGCCCGTCACCCGCGAACAGCTCGCCTCCCTGTTGCTCCGGACGTGGCAGGTCGTGCTCGGCGACACGGTCGCGGCCGGGTCCGCCGGGTTCGACGACGTGGCGGCGGGCGGCACCCACGAGGCGGCCATCGACGCCGCCGTCGAGGTCGGGCTGCTCGTCGGCCGCGACGCGGACACCTTCGCCCCGCGCGAGACGACCCGTCGCGACCAGGCGGCCACCGCGATCGTCCGCGTCCTCGACCGAGCCCCGTCGGCGCTGGTCGGTGAGGTCTGGTCGCTGGACCAGGGCACGGATCTGATCCACATCTACGACGGTCAGGACGGCGACGAGCTGACCACGATCGACCTGTCCCCGGCCGCGTTGCAGGCGGACGGGTTCGAGGACGCACCGACCGGAGACGCCACCGTCCCGCACATGATCGAGTTCGACTCCCAGGAGCGTTACGCGTTCATCGCCGCGACCGCCGGCGCCTCCACCATCGTGATCGACGCCCGCACCAAGGAGGTCGTCGAGGTGCTGGCGACCGGCCCCGGCAGCCACATGGCCGCCGTCACCCCGGACGACTCGGCCGCATGGGTCGCTGCGATCGGCGGCGAGCAGATGATCGAGATCCCGCTCGACCTCGACGCGGACGAGCCGACGTTCGAGATCGGCCGCCAGCTGGACGTCGCCGACCTGCTCGCACCCATCGAGGCCGACAACGACTGGGAGTACCCGTCCTACGGCGCGGTGTGCCACCAGTTCTCCACCGACTCCACCGAGGCATGGGTCACCCTCGGACCAGGCTGGGCCGACGGCGGTGTGTTCGTCCTCGACCTGGAGTCCGGCACGGCCACCCACGGCTGGGACCCCGACGTGATCAAGGCCAACTGCGGCGTGTCGGTCTCCGACGACCACGCGATCGTCAACTGGAGCGGCGAGGTCGTCGAAGGCGCCAACACCAACGGTGAGTGGTACGTGTTCGACCCGGAGACCAAGGAGCAGATCGGCGAGCCGCGCGACGCCCTCGGTCACGACGCACACGGCATCCGCTTGAGCCCCGACGGCAGCGTCTACTGGATGGTCAACCGGGCGAGCGACAACGCCATCGTGGTCGATGCGGAGACCCTGGAGGTCATCGACGAGTACGAGGGCATCTCCGACACCCCGGACATCCTCGACTTCAACGCGGACGGCTCGCTGGTCTACATCAGCCAGCGCGGCCCGACCCCGATCTCCGGCGCACCGCACGCCGCCTCCGGGGATGCACCGGGGGTGCTGATCGTCGATGCGCAGTCCGGGGAGCCGGTCGACCTGCTCGCACCGCCGGAAGCCACCAACGACGACGGCGAGGTGATCAACGACATCCACGGCGTCGCCTTCCGAATCCGCGGGATCGGCCAGTAGCGACCACCTCGGAGCGGGCGCCGCAGCGCCGACGCTCCCCCGCTGGGCCGCCCCGGGCGCGTGAGCGTCCGGGACGGCCCAGCGCACGGCCACGGGTACGGTCCACCTGCGGACGACGACAGGTGATGGATGCAGCGGCGGTCCCCGGTGACCATCCCGGCGTCCGACCCTCGTGCCTGCAGCACCGGGGCCCGTCGCAACGCGCTCGCACGAGTGCCGTTCTTCGCCGGACTCGACCACGACGCGCTGCACCGGGTCGACGCACGGGCCGCCATGCAGGCCATCGACACCGACGAGGCGATCTACCTCGCCGACCGTCCGGCCGACCGGCTGTACGTCGTCGCCACCGGTGCGATCAAGCTCACGGCGACGACCGCCAACGGCACACCTGCCCTGCTCGACGTCCTGGGCCAGGGCTCGTTCCTCGGCACGCTGCCGACCCTGGGCGGCCGGACGCATGCGGAGGACGCCTGGGCGATGACGCCCGGGTGCCTGCTGTCGTTCGGTGCCGAGCAGTTCGAAGCCGTGCTCGACGAGCACCCCGCCGTCGCCCGCCTGGCGCTGGCGGCGGTCGGCGAGCGACTCCACCAGGCACAGGACCGGATCCGCCGGATGGCCTCGGCCACGGCACCCGCCCGCATCGCCAGCACGCTGCTGGTCCTCGCCGACCGCCTCGGGGTGGCCGAGGACGACCGGGTCCTGATCGACGTGCCCCTGGCCCGTGACGACCTGGCCAGCCTGGCCGGTTGCGCCGCGGAGACCGTCAGCCGTCACCTGGCCCGCTGGCAGCGGGACGGGCTGGTCGAGACCGGCCGCCGGTGGGTGGCCCTGCGCGATGCGGACGCGCTGGCACGGATCGCGGGGTTCGACCCGTTCGAGCTCAGCTGATCGGGCGGGTCGGCCCAAGTCGCCTGCGGTCGTCTGACGCAGGTCAGGTTCGTCGGGGTGGGCGTCCGTAGCGTCGTCGGTACCGCGATGGACGCGGTCATGTGACGACGCCAGGAACCGACATGAGCACCACCTCGACGACCCAGCACACCGTCCTGCGCGCCGAGGGGTTCGCCTGCCCCTCCTGCGTGGAGAAGATCGAGAAGCGCCTCGGCCGCCTCGCCGGCGTGAGCGACGTGGCGGTGCACTTCGCCTCCTCACGCATCGAGGTCGCCCACGACCCCGCCGCCGTCTCCGTCGACGACCTGGTCGCGGCGGTCGCCAAGGCCGGCTACGTCGCTCGTCCCGCGACGTTCTGACCCCCGACGTACCCGGAAGGAACCATCATGACCACCCTTCGAGCTGGCCGCTGGACGATCCCGGCGGTCTCCGGGGCCTTGATCGTCGTCGGGCTGGTCGCCGGCCGTGTGCTCGGCATCGGGTCGGTCGACGACGTCGCCATGGTGCTCGCGGCGCTGGTCGCCGGCACCCCGATCGTCGCCAAGGCCTCGCGCGCCCTGACCGCGAGGGTGGTCGGCATCGACCTGCTGGTCAGCGTCGCTGCCATCGGTGCCACGCTCATCGGCGAGTACTGGGAGGCGGCCGCGGTCACCTTCCTGTTCGCGATCGGGCACGCGCTGGAGGCCGCGACCCTCAACCGGACGCGCGCGGCCCTGGCCGAGCTGGTCGCCGCGGCCCCGGACGTCGCCGTGGTCCTGCG
>SKNP01000094.1 GCA_007120485.1 Nitriliruptoraceae bacterium | reverse complement strand
CCGCGGCCGACCGCGTCGAAGATCTCCAGCGGCTGGCCGTCGGCCACCACCTCCCAGGCGTCCGCCGGTGGCACGCGGCGGGTCAGTCGCGTGGTGCCCTCCACGTCGATCCGCGCGAAGCGCAGGTCGGCCCAACCCTCCCAGACCTCCAGGCTGAGCAGCACGACCCGGTGGCCGCCGGTCAGCCCGAGGTCGATGCCGAGCGGCACGACGCCCAGAGGTCGAGGTGGCGTCGGCGCGCCGGGGGGCAGGTGCGGGGTGGTCATCGGTTCGCCCTTCCTCGGGACGGTCGTGGCTCGGACGCTACCGTCGGGGGCATGGGCATCCACCTCGACCACGCCGCGACCACCCCGCCTCGCCCCGAAGCGCGCGAGGCGTTGCTGGGCTGGCTCGACGCCGCCAACGCCTCGTCGACCCACCTGGCGGGGCAGCGCGCGCGCACCGCCGTGGAAGCCGCCCGCGAGCAGGTCGCGGCCGCCCTGCACTGCTCCCCACACGAGGTGGTGTTCACCTCCGGTGGGACGGAAGCCGACAACCTCGCCGTCAAGGGGATCGTCTGGGCGGCTGCCGAACGTCAGCGGAGCGTCCCACACCTGGTCACGACCGCCGTCGAGCACCCGGCGGTGCTCGAGCCGGGCCGGTGGCTCGCCGACCGCGGCGACGCCACCCTGAGCGTGGTCCCGCCGCGCACCGACGGGCGGGTCGACGTTGAGCAGGTGCTCTCCGCCGTGACGTCGGACACGGCGCTGGTGAGCGTCATGGCCGCCAACAACGAGCTCGGTGCGATCAACGACCTGCCGACGCTGGGTGCGGAACTCACCGAGCGCGGGATCCCGCTCCACACCGACGCCGTGCAGGCGATCGCGACCCTCGACGTGGACGTCGACGCGTGGGGGATCGATGCGCTGGCAGGCTCGGCGCACAAGATCGGTGGCCCGCAGGGCGTCGGGTTCGCGGTCCTGCGGCGTGGGCTGCCGGTCGAGCCGCTCAGCCACGGCGGTGGTCAGGATCGCGGTGTGCGTTCCGGCACGTTCGCGGTCGGGCTGGACGCCGCCTGCGGCGCGGCGATGACGGCGGCGGCCGCCGACCGCACGGACCTGCGGCAGCGGCTGACCGCCGCGGCCGACCGGCTGGCAGCGCGGCTCACCGCCCTGGACGGCGTGACGCGGAACGGACCGAGTGATCCGGCCTGGCGGCTGGCGTCCCACGTGCACCTGCGCCTGGACGGGGTCGACCCGACCGCGCTCGCGCTCGCGCTCGACCGCGTGGAGATCTCGGCCTCGTCCGGCTCGGCGTGCGGGGCGGGTGCAGCCACCGGCTCGCCGGTGATGGCGGCCACCGGCCTGCCCGGCACACCCCTGCGCCTGAGCCTCGGCTGGAGCACCACCGACGACGAGGTGACCCGCGCCGGCGACCTCCTGGAGGAGGTGCTGACGGACCTGTTGTCCGCCCGCACGGCCTCCGCCGCGTCGTGGCTGGTCGGTCCGGAGACCGCGCCGACACCCGATGCGACCACCTCGACGGAGGGTCGCTGATGGCACAGGTGCTGGTGGCGATGTCCGGCGGCGTCGACAGCGCGGTCGCCGCCGAACTGCTGGTCGAACAGGGCCACGACGTCACCGGTGTGCACCTCAAGCTCGCTGACGTGCCGCTGGACGATCAGGTCCCCGGACACGGGTGCTGCACGCTCGATGACGCCCAGGACGCGCGGCGCGCCGCGCAGATGCTGGGGATCCCGTACTACGTGTGGGACATGAGCGACGTCTTCGAGCGCGAGGTCCAGGACCCGTTCGCCGCCGCGTACGCCGCTGGCATCACCCCCAACCCGTGCGTGACGTGCAACGAGCGGGTCAAGTACGCGGCGCTGCTCGAGCGGGCGCTGGCCCTGGGGTTCGACGCGCTGGCGACCGGGCATCACGCACGCCTGCGCCGCGGTGGGCAGCCGGTGACCGCCCCCGGGCCGGATGTGCGGATGCACCGCGCCGTGGACGGTGCCAAGGACCAGTCCTACGTGCTCTACGTCGCCACGCCGGAGCAGCTGGCGGCCACCCTGCTCCCGGTCGGGGAGCTGACCAAGGATCAGGTCCGCGAACGGGCCGCCGCTGCCGGGTTCCGGGTGGCCGACAAGCCCGACAGCTACGACGTGTGCTTCATCCCCGACGGTGACACCGCCAGCTACCTCGCCGAACGCGTGCCCGCCGACCCCGGCCCGATCGTCGACCACGACGGTGCGGTCGTCGGCCAGCACGACGGGGTGTGGCGGTTCACCGTTGGACAGCGTCGGGGGCTGGGGTTGGCCGACGCCCCGCCGTTGACCGATGCGGATGGCCGGGCCAGACGGCGGTTCGTCACCGAGGTCGATGCGTCCCGCAGCACCGTCCGGGTCGGTCCGCGCGAGGCACTGGCCTGCCGGTGGGCCGAGCTGGAACGGCCCAACTGGACCACGGGCGGGCCCCCGGACGGCCCGGTGCGCGTGCAGGTGCGTGCGCATGGCACGACCGTGCCGGGTCGGGTGGTCGATCCCCGCAGGGACGGCGTCCGGCTCGAGTTCGACGAGCCCGTGCACGGCCTGGCCCTGGGACAGGCCGCGGTCGTGTACGACCCCGACGACCGGGTCTGCCTGGGTGGGGGACGGGTCGCTCGTGCTGACCGGCCGGCGGGGTTGCCGATCGCCAGCGCCTGAGCAGCCTGGGGACGGGTCGCTCGTGCTGACCGGCTGGCGGGGTTGCCGATCGCCAGCGCCTGAGCAGCCTGGGCCATCCAGTGGCCGGTGCCCGACCGGCCCGGGCTCGAGGCGCCGGCGACGTGGAGCCGCGGGGCGGCCCCCCTTCATCGTCGTCCGCCGAGGTCCCATCCAGGACCGGACCATCGGCTTCCGATAGAGGCCGTATCGGCCCTCCCCAGTTGCCGCGCTGCCGGCCATCATCGCTCCCGAGCTCGCCGCCGACGGCGACGACGGACCACGGACCACGAACCACGAACCACCCGAGGAGAGCGACATGGCCAACACCCAGACTCCCGCCACCACCGACCCGGCGATCCCCTCGCTGGAGCAGACCAAGCAGAACCGGATCTTCAACCGGCTCCTTGCCACGATCCGCATCACGACCGGTTGGATCTTCCTCTGGTCGTTCCTGGACAGCGCCTTCGGTCTGCGGTTCTCGACCGAGCCCGAGGCGGCATGGATCGCTGGCGGCAGCCCCGCAGCCGGCTGGCTCGAGCACGGCACCAGCGGCCCGCTCGCGCCGATGTTCCAGGCGCTGGCTGGCACCGCCTTCGCGGACGTGATGTACATGGTCGCCATGCTCGGCATGGGCCTGGCGATGATCCTGGGCATCGGCCTGCGGGTCAACGCGGTCGCCGGCACCGCCATCGTGGTGATGATGTGGGCCGGGGCGCTGCTGCCGGACAACAACCCCTTCTGGACCTACCACCTGCTGTACGGCCTGCTGTTCGTCCTCTTCGCGGTCGGCGCCGCGGGCCACACCTGGGGCCTCGGCCGCCGCTGGGAGCAGCTGCCGATCGTGCAGAAGGCCCCCTGGCTGAAGTGAGCGACGTGGCGTCGGGTGACCCCCGGCGCACCCTCCGACGGCGCAGCCTCCCGGCTGCGCCGTCGGCCGTTGGTCCGCCGGACGTGGAGGTGACCCCTGCGGCGCCGACCGGTCGAGCCGGTCCGCGCCGGTCCGTGCCCGGCGCGGAGGCGTCAGCCAGCCGGGAGCTCGTCTTCCTTGGCTTCGTAGACCGCGACCTCGCTGGCCAGCGCGAAGAACGTCGGTGCCCAGAGCCCGATGAAGATGCCGAACCGCTCGGCCCGTGCGGAGTCGCCGGACTCCTTCGCGGCCCGCCAGGTGGCGATACTGGCGAAGATGGAGGCGAAGCCCAGGATCTGCAGCACGTCGCTGTTGACCCCGAGTTTGTGCATCTGCTTGACGACCATACGAACGACCTTCTGTTGTGGACGGATCGGCGCTCGCGCTTCGGACCCGGTCGTACGCCCGGACCGATGTGGGCGGACGCCAGTAGCCTCCGTGGCCCGCCGCCGCACCGCCGGATCCGTCCTCGCCCGAGGGCCCGGCCGGTCACCGAACGCATCGTGGAGCCGCCGTGGCCGACACCCCCGACGTGGCCTCCGACCTCGCCGTCGCGCGGAAGCGTCACGACGAGGTCGCGCGTCAGATCCGCGACGCCCGCTACCGCTACTACGCGCTGTCCGACCCGCCGATGCCCGACGCGGCGTTCGACGCGCTGCTGCGCGAGCTCGAGGCGATCGAGGCCACCCACCCGACCCTGGCCAGCGCCACCTCGCCGACCCGGCAGGTCGGGGCACCACCCGACAGCGCGTTCCCGCCGGTGGAACACCCCCAGCCGATGCTCAGCCTGGACAACGCGTTCTCGTACCAGGAGCTCGCGGCGTGGGCGGACCGGGTCCGGAGGGGGATGGCCGCGGCCACCGGCGCCGCCGCCGACGAGGAGGAAGCCGACCCCGACGATGCGCCCCGCATCGGGTTCGTCTGCGAGCTGAAGATCGACGGGGTCGGGATCGATCTGGTCTACCGCGACGGGATCCTCGCCACCGGCGCGACCCGCGGCGACGGGACCGTCGGCGAGGACGTCACCGCGCAGATCCTGACCGTGGAGGACGTGCCCTACCGGCTGGACGTGGACGACCCACCGGCGCTGCTCGAGGTCCGCGGCGAGGTGTACTACCCGCTGGACGCCTTCGAGCGGATGAACCGGGAACGGATCGAGCAGGGCGAGCCCGCGTTCATGAACCCGCGCAACGCCGCCTCGGGTGCACTGCGCCAGAAGGACCCGGAGATCACCCGCACCCGTCCGCTGGCCGTCTGGTGCCACGGGCTCGGTGCGCTTGACGGGATCAGCTTCGACCGGCACAGCCAGGCGCTGCAGTGGCTCGCTGACGCCGGGCTGCCGGTCCCGGAGGAGACGACCGTCTTCGACTCGCTGGACGACGTCTGGGACTTCGTGCAGCGGTGGACCTCGGCCCGTCACGATGTCGCCTACGAGATCGACGGGGTCGTGACCAAGGT
>SKNP01000477.1 GCA_007120485.1 Nitriliruptoraceae bacterium | reverse complement strand
TCAGCACTCCACACATCGGCAGCCGGCCCACCCCCGCCGCGCCGGTGACCGTCAGCTGCCGACGCCCTCAGTCGGCCTTCGGCTTGGGCGCGAGCTTGAGGCCCGCCTCGGCCAACGCTGCCGGATCGAACGGTGCCGGCGCGGCGGTCATCGGGTCCGAGCCCGACTGGGTCTTGGGGAAGGCGATGACCTCACGGATCGAGTCGGAACCGGTGATCAACATGATGAGGCGGTCGAGCCCCGGCGCGATGCCGCAGTGCGGCGGGACGCCGTAGCTGAAGCCGCGCAGCAGGAACCCGAACTTCTCCTCCGCGTCCTCGTCGGAGATGCCCAGGAACCGGAACACCCGCCGTTGGAGCTCCGCGTCGTGGATACGCACCGAGCCGGAGGCGAGCTCGGTGCCGTTGAGCACGATGTCGTAGGCGCGGGTGGTCGCCTCACCGGGGCGCTGCTCGAAATCGTCGACGAACTCCGGCGCCGGCGCGGTGAACGGGTGGTGGTTGGGCACCCAGCCCTCAGCGGTCGCGGCGGTGGGGTCGTCGGACTCCTCCGCCGGGTCGAACATCGGCGGTTCCACGACCCAGACGAACTCCCAGCGCGTCGACCCGTCGTCGTTGGTGCCGATCAGGCCGCGCTCCTCCGCGATGGCCACCCGAAGCGCGCCCATCAACTGGAACGCGAAGCTGGACTTGCCCGCACCGAAGAAGATCGCGTCGCCGACGGCAGCCTCCGTCGCCGCGATGACGCCGGCGACCTCCTCGTCGGACATGAACTTGGTCAACGGGCTGCGAAGGGTCGCGGCACCCGAGCCGTCCTCGCCGGCTTCGACCACACCCCAGGCCAGCCCCTTCGCGCCGCGACGCTTCGCCCACTCGGTCCAGTCGTCGAACTCGCGACGCGTCAGCGCCCCGCCGTCCGGGACCGCGAGGGCGACCACCGATCCGCCGGCGTCCAACACACCCTTGAACACCCCCACCTCGGTGTCGGCGAAGACCTCGGCGAGGTCGGCCAGCTCCAACCCGAAGCGCAGGTCGGGCTTGTCGGTGCCGAACCGCCGCATCGACTCCGCGTAGGTCAGCCGCGGGAACGGGACCTGCAGCTCCTCGCCGAGGACCTGCCGCCACACCTCGACGAACAGCTCCTCGATCAGGCCGTAGATGTCCTCCTCGTCGCCGAAGGACAGCTCGAGGTCGAGCTGGGTGAACTCCGGCTGGCGATCGGCGCGCAGGTTCTCGTCCCGGAAGCAGCGGGCGATCTGGTAGTAACGCTCGACGCCGGCGACCATCAGCAACTGCTTGAACAGCTGCGGCGACTGCGGCAGCGCGTAGCTCTCCCCCGGCTGCAGCCGCGACGGCACCAGGAAGTCGCGGGCGCCCTCCGGTGTCGGCCGGGTCAGGATCGGGGTCTCCACGTCCATGAAGCCGTTGCGCTCCATGACCTGGCGGATCACGGAGGTGACCTGCGCCCGGACCTGGAGGTTGCGCGCGAGACGTGGCCGCCGCAGGTCGACGTAGCGGTGCTTGAGGCGCAGGTCCTCGGAGGCGTCGATGCCGTCCTCGACGGGGAACGGTGGGGTCTCGGCGACCGACAGGACCTCGATCGAGGTGGCGGCGACCTCCACGTCACCGGTCGGCAGCCGGTCGTTGCGCATCCCCTCCGGGCGGACCCGCACGGTGCCGGTGACGCGGATGACCCATTCCGGGCGGACCCGGTGGGCAGCTTCCAACGCGTCGGAGGCCTCCGGGTCGGCGACCACCTGGACCAGCCCGGAGCGGTCCCGCAGGTCCAGGAACGCCACGCCGCCGTGATCGCGGCGGGTGTCGACCCAGCCCGCGAGGGTCACGGTCTGGCCGGCGTCATCGGCACGCAGCTGTCCGTTGGCGTGGGTGCGCAGGGCACCGTGGTCGGAGATGCTCACGTCGTCGGCTCGCTCGTCGGTCGCCGGGCACGTCGGCCCGAGGAAGGGGTGTCAGGGGCTCGGCGAAGGTGCGTCAGGGATACCGGGATCATCGGATCGCCGGCTGGTCGGCCCCAGGGTTCAGCGACCGAGCAGCCCGGCGAGGTGGTCCTCGAGCCCGGCGTCATCGATCGTGGCCTGCTCACCCGTGGCCAGGTGCTTGACCGTGACCCTACCGGCCTCGCGTTCGTCGGCGCCGCGGATGACCGCGACGCGGACCGCCCGCCGGTCGGCGTACTTCAACTGCTTGCCGAGCTTGCGGCTGCCACCGCCGCTGTAGAGATCCACCGTGTAGCCGGCACGACGCAGCCGCCCGGCGGTCGCGAACGCGTCCGCGGCGCCCTCGTCGTCCATCACGGTCACCAGCACGTCCGGGCCGGCAGCCGGCGCGCCCTCCGCGGCCTGCTCGAGCAGCAGCAGGATCCGTTCGATCCCCAGCGACCCGCCGGTCGCGGGCACGTCCTGGCCCTGGAACATCCCGACCAGACCGTCGTAGCGCCCACCCGCCGCGATCGTGGTGTCCAGCGCCTCGTGCACCACCTCGAAGACCGGCCCGGTGTAGTACGACAGCCCGCGCGCCATCACCGGCGCGTAGCTGACCCGGCCCCCGGGCACCTCCCCCACCAGGTCCAGGATCCGGTCGACCTCCGCCAGCCCCGCACGGCCCGCGTCGTTGCCGGTCAGGCGCTCCCGGATCGCGTCGGCCAGGTCGTCGCGGCCGAGGTCGGCGACCAGCGCGTCGACCGCGTCCGCGGCGACGCCACGGTCCCGCAGCTCGGCCGCGACGCGATCGACCCCGATCTTGTCGAGCTTGTCGAGCCCGACCAGCGTCGAGTCCGCCAGCTGCGGCGGGATGCCGTACGCCTCGATCAGCCCCGCCAACGCTTGCCGCGAGTTGAGCTGGACCGTGAAGCCAGCCAGCCCGAGCGCATCGAGCACGTCGGCGACCGCAACGATCGTCGACGCGTCCGCGACGGCGGAGTCCGAGCCGATCGTGTCCACGTCGCACTGGAAGAACTCGCGGTAGCGGCCCTTGCCCGGACGGTCCGCCCGCCACACCGGCGCGATCTGGTAGCGCTTGAACGGCGTCGGCAGCTGCGAGCCGTACCGCGCCGCGACCCGCGCCAGCGGCACCGTGAGGTCGTAGCGCAGGGCGTGATCGGCTTCGCCGGTGGTCTCGTGCTCGCCGCGCCGGAGGATCTTGAAGATCAGCTGGTCGCCCTCCTCGCCGTACTTGCCGGTGAGCACCTCCAGCCGTTCGAACGCCGGCGTGTCCAGCGGCTCGAACCCGTGCCGCTGGAACGCCGTGCGGATCGTGGCGAACGCGTGCTCGCGGCGGGAGACCTCGGCCGGGAGGAAGTCACGCGTGCCGGAGGGCGGGTTGGCGTCGATGGTGGCCACGAGAGCTCCTGGTCGTCAGCGATCGCGGCGGCGCGCCACGAGCACGGCCGGCGAGGCTAGCTGGAGCCTGTCCACAGCCCCTGACAGGCCGTCGGCGTGAACGTACGCTCAGGTCGTACGGTGCCGGCACGGCTCGTTCCGGCACGACCGGCGGAGGTGACCCGTGACGATCGCACCGGTCAGCGGGCTGACCTATGACGAGCTGTGCCGCTGGTACCCCGACGAGGACGGCTATCGGCGTGAGCTGATCGACGGGGAGCTGTACGTGTCGCCCGCGCCGAGCACCCGGCACCAGACCGTGGTCGTCAGCTTGACCGCCGCGCTGCACGCTCACGCGACGCGACACGGCGGCAGGAGCCTGGTCGCTCCGTTCGAGGTGTGGCTCGGGGAACGCGACGTGCCACAGCCGGACGTGCTCTACCTCGCAGCGACGCACCGAGATCGCCTGAGCGCGGTACGGCTCGTCGGGGCTCCCGACCTACTGGTCGAGGTGTCGTCGCCGAGCAGTCGCCGCACCGACCTGCTGGTCAAGCGACACCTGTACGAGGCGTCTGCCGTCCCGCACTACTGGGTCGTCGACCTCGAACAGGAGGCGGTGATCGTGCACGATCTGGCGAGCGGCGGGTACGCCGACCCCCGCGTCGTTCGCGGCGGCGAGGTCCTGGTCGCTCCGACCGCCGACGGGTTCACCATCGCCGTCGATGCGGTCCTCGTCGACGGTTGAAGCTGCTCGGAACCGACGGATCCGCAGCGTCGAAGACGACCGCCTGAGAGGCGATCGGTCGGTTCAACCCGCCTCGGTGGCGGCCTCGCGCAGGAACGGGTTGGTGGCGCGCTCGTGCCCGACCGTGGTGTCGGGACCGTGGCCGCAGAGCACGACCGTGTCGTCCTCGAGCGGTAGGACGGTGTCGATCAGCGAGCGCATCATCGCCTCGCTGGACCCACGCGGGAAATCCGTGCGGCCGATCGAACCGGCGAACAGCAGGTCGCCGGAGAACAGCACGTCCTCGCTGCCGGCCTCCGCGTCACCGAGCGCGGACTCGACGGGCACGCCGGCGAGC
This sequence comes from Nitriliruptoraceae bacterium, assembly GCA_007120485.1. GTDB lineage: Bacteria > Actinomycetota > Nitriliruptoria > Nitriliruptorales > Nitriliruptoraceae > SKTG01. The sequence continues at coordinate 643 of SKNP01000477.1, read as the reverse complement.
TCACGACCCAGGTAGGTGACGTGCCCCGGCGTGTGGCCGGGGTTGTGCTGCACATCGAACCGCAGGCCCGCGAACGACAGGTTGGCGCCGCCGCGCACCTCCTGCAGGTGGTCGGTCGGTGGCTCCCACACCAGCCCGAACTCCTGCTCGAGCAGCTCCGGTGGCGCACCGAAGGCCGCCGCGGGGTCGTCCCACAGCCACCGGTCGTCCGGGTGGAGCAGAACGGGGACGTCCAGCGTCCTCGCCAGCGACGGGACCGCCCACAGGTGGTCGAGATGCCCGTGGGTGAGGAGGATCGCTTCGCAGGCCACGCCGGCTTGGCGCAGCAGGTCCGGGACGCGGTCCTCGCCATGCTCGCCGGGGTCGACGACCACACCGGTCCCCCGGTCGCGGTCACCGATGACCCAACAGTTGGTCTGCCAGCGACCCAACGGTGCGCCGAGCACGAAGCGGTCGGCCACGGCGGCTCCTCATATCGACGGTGGTGTGGACGACGCCGCAGGGTAGTGCCGTCCGCTCGCCCGGAGACCGGAGCCCGGAGGCCGGAGCTGGCGGTCAGTTCCCGCCGTTCTGCGGCACCGTGCGGTAGGCGTCGTACACGCCGGACACGCTGCGGATCGCCCGCAGCGCCTCCTCCAGGTGC
>SKNP01000235.1 GCA_007120485.1 Nitriliruptoraceae bacterium | reverse complement strand
CCGGCTACCGGGCCGGCGGCACGATCCACGTCATCATCAACAACCAGGTGGGCTTCACCACCTCGCCGGAGTCCTCCCGGTCGTCGTTCTACGCCTCCGACGTCGCCAAGACGATCCAGGCCCCGATCGTGCACGTCAACGGCGACGACCCGGAAGCGGTCGTGCGGGTCGCGAACCTCGCCTACGCCTACCGCGAGACCTTCCACCGCGACATCGTCATCGACCTGATCTGCTACCGCCGGCACGGTCACAACGAGGCGGACGACCCGTCGTTCACCCAGCCGCAGATGTACGAGACGATCGATGCCAACCGGTCGGTCCGCAAGCTCTACACCGAGCGACTGGTCCGCCGTGGCGACATCTCGGTGGAGCGGGCCGAGGAGTTCCTCGAGGACTTCGAGTCACGCCTGCAGCAGGCGTTCGACGAGACCCGGCAGGGTGCACCACCCGAGCCCCCCAAGGCGATCCGCCCGAAGGAGCACGGCGTGCTTCCACGGGTGGAGACCGGGGTGTCCAAGGATCGGCTCGACCGCATCGCCGCCGTGCAGTTCGAGGTGCCCGACGGGTTCACCCGCCACCCGAAGCTCGATCGGATCTTCAAGAAGGCGCGTGAACGCTACGACGGCGGCACGATCGACTGGGCGCTGGGCGAGACGTTGGCGTTCGGGTCGCTGCTGCTGGAAGGCACCGACGTCCGGCTGGCGGGTCAGGACTCGCGGCGCGGAACGTTCTCCCAGCGTCACGCGGTCCAGGTCGACTACCGGACCGGTGACGAGTACCTCCCGTTGTCGACGCTGTCGAACGAGCAGGGACGGTGGTTCATCTACGATTCGCTGCTCAGCGAGTTCGCCGCGGTCGGGTTCGAGTACGGCTACTCGGTCCACGCCAAGGGATCGCTGGTCTGTTGGGAGGCGCAGTTCGGGGACTTCGTCAACGGCGCGCAGGTCATCACCGACCAGTTCATCGTCGCGGCCGAGGACAAGTGGGACGAGACCTCCGGGCTGGTGCTGCTGCTGCCGCACGGCTACGAGGGGCAGGGGCCCGAGCACTCCTCCGCCCGCATCGAGCGCTTCCTGATCCTCTGCGCCGAGGACAACATCCAGGTCACCAACGCCACGACCGCGGCGCAGTACTTCCACCTGCTCCGTCGACAGATGCACCGCGACGTCATCAAGCCGCTGGTGGTCTTCACCCCGAAGTCATTGCTGCGTTCGCCCAAGGCGTTCTCGGACGTCTCGGAGTTCACCTCCGGCTCCTTCGTGGAGGTGCTCGACGATCCCCGGTTCGTCGACGGCGATGGGGATCGGGCCGAGGTCGACACCGTGATCCTCAGCTCCGGCAAGGTTGCCTTCGACGTCATGGATGCGCGCGAGGAGCGCGGCTCGCGGGCCGCGGTGGTCCGTGTCGAGCAGCTCTACCCGTTCCCGGAGGAGCAGATCGGCGACATCCTGCAGGCCTACCCCAACGCCTCCGATGTGTGCTGGACGCAGGAGGAGCCGCAGAACATGGGCCCGTGGGGGTTCGTCGACGGCCGGTTGTGGAACCTGCTCGAGTCGCTGGACGACGGCCGCAAGCTGCGGCAGGCCTCGCGCGTCCCGTCGGCCTCGCCTGCGGCGGGCCAGTCGGTGGTCCACCAGCAGGAGCACGAGCAGCTGATGGAGGACGCGCTCGGGCCGGTCCCGACCGACTGATCCAGCCGGGCCGGCCCCGAGTGCGCGCGGCCGGTCAGTCCGGCTGGATCAGCGCCGAGTCGGTGTATCGCACCGCGGAGTCCCACAGCAGCCACTCGTCGATCCCGAGGTCGTAGCCGGCCTGGATCTGCGCCTCGACGTAGCTCTCACGGTCCGAGTAGCCCAGGCTGATGGGGTAGTTCGAGTCCTCCAACCAGGGCGCGACGCGGGCGCGCTTGCCCTCGGTCGCCTCGAGGAACTTCTCCAACGATGCGTAGGTGATGTCGTAGGGCTGCATCAGCGGGTCCGACACGCCGTACTCGCCCGGCCCCCAGTGGCTGGGGTAGATCATCGGTGCGACGTAGTCGAGGTGGTCCGCCATGGCCGGGATGTCCTGCGCGACCTCGGTGGGGCGGTCCGCGGAGACGCCGTAGACGGACGCACCGTGCAGCGCGCCGTACGCGCTGACCCGTTCATCGGCGCGTCGGGTGAAGTCGACGATCGCCTCGCCGGGTTCGCCCTCCAGGCCGGGGAACCGGGCGTCGACGCCGTCGGGCTTGCGGATGTAATCCCAGAGGATGTGGTCGACGCCGGCGGCCGCCGCTTCCTCCGCGAGGTCCAGGTTGTAGGTGACCACGTCCTCGTTGGCGAAGTTCGAGAACCCGGCGTAGCGGCCGGTGTACATCTCCCCGTCCTCGGTCTGCATCACCATCTCGCGTTCGTCGTTGTCCCAGGCCCAGTTGGCCAGGACCGGGTCGGCGAACGCGACGATGCGGCCGATCACGGGGATGTCCTGCTCGTGGAGTTCGGCGACCGCCTCCTCGAGATCGAAGTTGCAGGGCGCGTCGGCCGCGCCGGTCTCCTGCGCCAGCTCGTTGGCGGTGTCGTAGCCGATCGTGCCGGACTCGTCCTTGAGGTCGAGCTGGATCGCGTTGATCAGCCCGTCGTCGATCAGTTGCATCACCGGGTCGCGCAGCGACGGGCTGGCCCACGCGCAGAAGGACACGTGGACGGTCCGGAACTCGTCGACCTCGGCCCGGGAGGGCACGGTGACCAGTTCCACCGAGTCGTCGCTGGTGTTGCCGGCCGGGTCCGTGGCGACCAGGTCGAGCGGGCCGTCCGGTGCCTGGGAGAGCGTGAGCGAGAACGCGCCGTCCTCGTCGGCCTCGGTGGACTCCCCGTCGGCCTCCACGGTCGCGCCTGCCTCGGTGATGCCAGCGAGGGTGACCTCCTCACCGGCGATGACCGCGCCGTCGGGCTCGGTCAGCTCGATCTGAGGCGGGGTCGCGTTGACCGTGAACGTCCAGGTCTCGAGGACCTCGAGCTCCTCGTCTGCGTCGTCGCCACCGTCCGAGTCGCCGTCCGCGTCGTCGTCCTCGGCCAGTGCCGCCGGGTCCGAGGCGACCTGGACCGTGTGCTGGCCGTCCTCCAGCTCCCCGGGAGACCAGACCAGCTGGGCCCCGTCGCGCTGCGCCTCGTCGGTCCGGTCCTCGTCGCCGAGGAAGACGCGCAGGTCATCGAGGTCCGGGTCGCCCTCGGCCAGTTCCTCATCATCCCACCGGGCGGTGACCTCGACACCGAGCGATCCGAGCTCCTCGGCGTTGATCAGGGCCTCGTCCTGCGGACCGGAGAACGACAGCTCGCGCTGCGGCTCGCCCTCCGAGCAACCGGCGGCGAACACGGCGGCAGCCAGCAGGCCACCCAGCAGGAGCGGCGGACGGCCCGAGAGTGATGATCGCAAGATCGCTCCATGCGAAGTGACGTGACGAGCGGGGTGGCACCGCGTCGTCGAACGGTCGTGCAGCGGGGACCCGACGGGTCCGGTGGTGGCCGTCCGCCGGGCGGTCAGGGGCGGAGGGGACGGGCCGAGCGAAGGTAGCTTGTGGGCCGTGGTCCGCCAGCGCCAGACCGGATCGAGGAGTGCTACGTGCACGCATATCGCACGACCGCCGGGGGCGGCCGCATCGGCTGGTTCGCCGGGCCCGTCGTCCTGGCCCTGCTGGTGGCTGCCTGCGGGGGAGAGGACGCGGACCCCGCGCCCGAGGAGGCGTCGGCCGACGAGGCGCCCGAGGACGAGGCGGACGAACCCGACGACGTGGACGAGGCCGAGGACGCCAGCGACGTCGTGGACCAGGACGAGCCGGACGAGCCGACCGAGCCGGACGTCGATCCAGCGGAGGTCGACGCCGACGAGCTCGGCCACGTCCCGGTGCTGATGTACCACCGGCTGCTCGACGACGGTGGGTCGGAGTACGACCTCACCCCGGAGGAGTTCCGCGGTGAGCTCGAGTGGCTGTTCGACAACGGCTACTCCCCGATCCGCACCAAGGACCTGGTCCGCGGCGAGTTCGACGTCCCCGCCGGCCGCACCCCGGTCGTGCTGACGTTCGACGACTCCACCGGCGAGCAGGCCCAGCTGATCGACGACGGCGAGCTGGACCCCGAGACCGCCATGGGCATCCTGGTCGACGTCGCCGAGGAGTACCCCGAGGTGGAACCGGTCGCGTCGCTGTACGTGATCTCCAGCTCGTTGTTCGGTGGTACCGAGGCTGGCCCCCGGATCGTCGAGCACCTCCACGATATGGGCATGGAGATCGGCAACCACACCCACAACCATCCGAACCTCTCGCAGCTCAGCTCCGACGAGGTGGAGGACGAGCTGGCGACCACCGTGGCGGAGGTCACCGACATCGTGCCTGACGCCGAGGTGGTGACCCTGTCGCTGCCCCTGGGGATCTTCCCCGATGACCGCTCGTTGGTGGCGCAGGGCAGCTCGGTGGCGGGTGACTACGTCAACGAAGGGGTGCTGCTGGTCGGCTCCGATCCGGCGCCGTCGCCCTTCGCCGAGGGCTTCGATCCGCTCGCGATCCCGCGGATCCGGTCGTCGCCGTCCTGGGACGGTGGGGAGCCGGACTTCGGGTCGGCGTTCTGGCTCGAGCAACTGGATGCGGAGGGCAGCTACCGCCGCTACGTCTCCGACGGGGACCCGGACACGATCTCGTTCCCGCAGGAGCGGGCCGAGGAACTGGACCCGGCCTTCGAGGACCGGGCGAACCCGTACTGAGCGACGCCGTCGACGAGGGGAACCTACGCGTGCGAAGCGACACCGACCGACTGCTCCCGCCCGAACCCGTCACCTCTCTGGGGGAACACCTCGACCAGGGCGGTGGTATCGGACTGGAGCAGGCGCTGCAGTTGCCCGCGGACGAGGTGATCGCGGAGATCGACGCCGCCGGCCTGCGCGGCCGCGGCGGCGCCGGGTTCCCCACCGCGACCAAGTGGCGCGGCGTGCGCGAGACCGCGGCCGCCGCCGACAGCCCGGTGACCCTGGTGGCCAACGCGGCCGAAGGTGAGCCCGGCACCTACAAGGACCGCATGCTGCTCGAGCAGCAGCCGTACGCCTTCCTCGAGGG
>SKNP01000171.1 GCA_007120485.1 Nitriliruptoraceae bacterium | reverse complement strand
GGCCTTCGACGAGCCGCCGGCGGAGTCGCCCTCCACCACGTACAGCTCGGTCTCCGACGGGTCGCGGGAGGTGCAGTCCGCCAGCTTGCCGGGCAGGCCGGCGGACTGGGTGTCGAGCAGGCCCTTGCGGCGTGTCATGTCGCGGGCCGCCTTGGCGGCCTGGCGGGCCTTGGCGGCGACCGCAGCGCGCTTGACGATCTGGCGGCCTTTGGCCTTGTTCTTGGCCAGCCAGGTGGCGAACGACTCCGCGACGACCAGTTCGACGTAGCTGCGGGCGACGGTGGAGCCGAGCCGGCCCTTGGTCTGGCCCTCGAACTGCGGGTCGGGCAGCTTGACCGAGACGACCGCCGCCAGCCCTTCACGGATGTCGTCGCCGGTGAGGTTGGGGTCCTTCTTCAGCAGCGCGCCGGTGTCCCGACCGAAGCGGTTGAGCGTCGAGGTGAGCGCGCGTCGGAAGCCCTCCGCGTGGGTGCCGCCGTCGGCGGTACGCACGATGTTGACGTAAGAGCGCAACCGGTCGTCGTGGTAGCCGTCCGACCAGGTGAACGCGACGTCCAACGCGACCGCGTGCCCCTCGAACTCGCGCTCGTCATGGATCTCCACGGTCGGCACGATGGGATCCGTGCCGTGGAGCAGTTCGGTGACGAAGTCCCGCAGCCCGTGCTTGGACCGGAAGGTCCGGCTGCGGCCGTCCCGGTCGTCGACCAGGACCAGTTCCAGCCCGGCGTTGAGCAGCGCGGTCTCGTGGAGCCGCTCGGCGACGCGGTCGTGATCGACATCGGTGGTCTCGAACACCTCCGGATCCGGCCAGAACCGCACGAGGGTGCCCGAGCCCTTGGCCTTGCCGGCCTTGCGCAGGTCGTCGACCTTCGGGCCACGTTCGAACGCGATCGTGTGCCGCGAGCCGCTCCGGGTGACCTCGACCTCCGTCCGGGACGACAGCGCGTTGACGACCGAGACCCCGACGCCGTGCAGCCCGCCGGACACCGCGTAGGCCTGCTGGTCGAACTTGCCGCCCGCGTGCAGCGCGGTCAGTGCCACCTCGACGGCCGGGATGCCCTCGGTCGGGTGGTCGTCGATGGGGATACCGCGCCCATCGTCGTCGACCTCCACCCCGCCGTCCTCGCGGAGCCGGACGGTGATCCGCCCCGCGTGCCCGGCGAGGTGCTCGTCGACGGCGTTGTCGACGACCTCCCACACCAGGTGGTGCAGGCCGCCGGCGTCCGTCGAGCCGATGTACATGGCGGGACGTTTGCGGACGCCCTCGAGACCCTTGAGGACGCTGATGCTGGTGGCGTTGTACTCGGTCACGTTGCTCCCGCAGGTCGTTCGCCGAGGAGGCTGAGGGCTGGGCCGTGCGCAGCCGCCAACGGTACGACAGGGACGCCCGGGGGCCGAGCATCCGTCCCCACCGGCCGGTCCGGGTGTGCGGTGGTCGCGTCGCCGGCTCGCGGAGACCACCCTACCCGAACGCACGTTCGCGGTTCGACCCGCCCCGAGGGAGGGGTGCTCGCACGCTCGCTAAGGTGACGTGCCGCGTGACGCCCGGGGCATGGAGGCTCCGTGGCGACGGTCCGACGGAGGTGGCGGTGTTCGACGCGGTGCTCGACCAGGTGCTCGCGCAGGAACCCTCACCCGACGACGAGGAACCGCAGCCGCTGCTGCGTGACGTCGAGGCGCCGGACCTCTCGGAGCTGACCGACCCGGACACCGTCCGCACCCTGGTCACCGAGGCGGTCACCGAACTCGCCGGCGATCTGCTGGCGCGCCTGCCGTTGATCGTGCTGGCGATCGTGGTGCTGGTCGTGCTCCTGCTGGTGGTGCGCCTGGTCGTCGGGGGCGTCAAGCGGGGGATGCGGCGGGCGGAGGTGGACTTCACCGTCCGGCGGCTGGTCGCGAACCTGCTGCGCCTGTTGCTGGTCGCGCTGGTGGCGTTGCTCGCGCTGTCGATCGCCGGCGTGGAGATCGGCGCGATGCTGGCGGCGTTCGGTCTGATCGGGCTGGGGCTCGCGCTGGCGATGCAGAAGATCCTGGAGAACTTCATCGCCGGGATCGTGATCCTGATGCGCAAACCCTTCAACCGCGGCGAGATCGTGGTGACCAACGGCTTCGAGGGGTTCGTCGAGGACATCGATCTGCGCGCGACCGTCCTGCGGCTCTACGACGGCACCCTGACCCTGATCCCGAACGCGGACGTGTTCACCGAACCGTTGACCAACCTCACCCGACGGGGCAACCGGCGTGCCGCGGTGCAGGTCGGGATCGACTATCGCGACGACCACGAGGCCGCCCGTGAGGTCCTGCGTGCGGCCGTCACCAGCGTCGACGAGGTGCTGGAGGACCCGCCCCCGGCGGTGCTGATCACCGCGCTCGGCGCTTCTAGCGTCGACTTCGAGGTGCGGTTCTGGTTGCACGCGGAGGACAGCGTGTTGCCCTTCGTCGAGGACCAGGTACTGAGCGCCTGCAAGACGGCGGTCGAGGCAGCGGGCATGACGATCCCGTGGCCGATCCGGACCCTGGCAGCGGACAAGCGTCCGCTGCGGATCGTCGACGGCGCCTCGTCCGGCGAGTTGGACGCCGATGTGGCTAGCGAGATGGGAGAGGAGGGGTCGACGACATGATCGAGCGCACCGCGATCGACGGGCTGCTGCTGGTGCGTTCCGACACCCACGAGGACGAACGCGGCTTCTTCCGCCAGACCTACCTGGCCAGCGAACTGCAGCACGTGCTCGGCCGTGCGCCACGGCTCGCGCAGGGCAACCACTCGCGGTCCGCGGCCGGGGTCGTCCGCGGCTTCCACGCCGAACCGTGGGACAAACTGATCTACGTCGCTCGTGGGACGGCCTTCTGCGCGGTCGCGGACCTCCGGGCGGACAGCCCGACCTTCGCCGAGGTGGTCACCGTCACGCTGGGCGATCCGCCAGGGGAGCGGGCGCGGTTGTTCATCGCCGAGGGGCTGGGCAACGCCTTCGCGGCGCTGGATGAGGTCGACTACCTCTACGACATCAGCGAGGAGTGGACGCCGCACGCGGACAAGCGTGCGGTCGCGTTCGACGATCCCGACCTGGCCGTCGATTGGCCCGTCGCCGACCCGGTGGTCTCGCCGGCGGACGCCGACAACCCGACGCTGCGCGAACGGTTCCCGGACCATCCGAGGTGGCGGCGCTGACGGTCGTGTGCGGCGACCGCCGGGGTCGGTGATCGTGGTGCGGGTGACCGTCGTGTGGCAGGCCCCGACGAGACCGGGCGTTGGATGTGAGCGGAACGTTCCGTAGAGTTCCGTTCCGTTCGGCGATCGCCGAACGGACCGCGGACCGGTGCGCTGCGCCGGTGCAGGTGACGAGGTGGCACGGTGGAACGGGATGTGCTCGCGAGCCGCATCTCACCGACCGGTGAGGGCTTCGAACGCAACCGCACGCGCAACCTCGAGCTGCTGGCGCAGGTCGAGGAGCAGCTGGCGGTGGCCCGTGCCGGCGGTGGCCCGGAGAAGCTCGAACGCCACCGCGGTCGCGGCAAGCTCACCATCCGTGAACGGCTCGCGCTGCTGTTGGATCCCGGGAGCCCCTTCCTGGAGTTGCAGCCGCTGATCGGATGGGACAGCGAGTTCCAGGTCGGCGGCTCGGTGGTGCAGGGCATCGGCGTGGTGGCCGGGGTGGAGTGCCTCATCTCGGGGGCCGATCCGACCATCAAGGGTGGCGCGTCCAACCCGTTCAGCGTGACCAAGGCCCTGCGTGGCTTGCAGATCGCCCGCGAGAACCGGTTGCCGGTGATCAACCTCACCGAGTCAGCCGGCGCGGACCTGCGCACCCAGAAGGACATCTTCGTCCGCGGCGGCCGCACCTTCCACGACCTCACGGCGCTGTCGAAGGCCGGGATCCCCACGATCAGCGTGGTGTTCGGTTCATCGACCGCCGGTGGGGCGTACGTGCCGGGGATGAGCGACCACACGGTCCTGATCGACGGCCGCTCGAAGGTGTTCCTCGGGGGGCCGCCGTTGGTGAAGATGGCCACCGGAGAGGACGCCACGGAGGAGGAACTCGGCGGCGCGCAGATGCACGCCAAGGTGTCCGGGCTCGGTGACCACCTCGCGGCGGACGAGCCGGAAGCGATCGCCATCACCCGCCGTATCGTGGCCGGGCTGGGTTGGCGCAAGCTCGGCCCCGGCCCCACCGAGCCGGCTGATCCGCCGCTCGAGGACCCGGAGGAGCTGCTCGGGATCGCCAGCGTCGACCTGCGCGAACCGTTCGACGCCCGTGAGGTGCTCGCCCGCACCCTCGACGGGTCCCGGTTCGAGGAGCACAAGGCCAGCTACGGCACCAACCTGGTCACCGGCTGGGGCTCGATCCACGGCTTCCCGGTCGGCGTGCTGGCCAACAACGGCGTGCTGTTCAGCGAGGAGTCCGAGAAGGGCGCGCAGTTCATCCAGTTGGCCAACCGACGCGACGTCCCGTTGGTGTTCCTGCAGAACATCACCGGGTTCATGGTCGGCAGCCGCTACGAGCGTGGCGGCATCATCAAGGACGGCGCGAAGCTCATCAACGCCGTCACCAACTCCGAGGTGCCGCACCTGACGATCATGACGGGGGCGTCCTACGGTGCGGGCAACTACGGCATGTGCGGACGCGCCTACGACCCCCGTCTGCTGTTCACCTGGCCGAACCATCACATCGCCGTGATGGGTCCGCAGCAGCTGGCCGGGGTGCTGTCGCTGGTCGCCAAGGCCGGGGCGGAGAACCGCGGCGAGACCTGGGACGAGGAGCAGGATGCCGGCGTGCGTGCGATGGTCGAGGAGCAGATCGAAGCCGAGTCCAACGCGTTCTTCGCGACCGGTCAGGGCTGGGACGACGGGATCATCGACCCGCGCGATACCCGCCACGTACTCGGGATGGCGCTGTCCGCCGTCCACACCAACCAGGTCGAAGGCACCAGCTCCTTCGGCGTGTTCCGGATGTGAGGCCGCCGTGACCGACGCCCCGAACGATCCCCAGTCCACCGGCGGGGCCGGCTCCCAGCCCGCGGGTACGGCTGGCGTCCAGTCCGCCGGCACGACCGACGCCCGGCCCGGGAGCGGCGCTGACGCCCGGCCCGG
>SKNP01000135.1 GCA_007120485.1 Nitriliruptoraceae bacterium | reverse complement strand
TCCGGGCCCGTTCGCGCACCTCGACGGTGCCGGCCTCGGTCAGTTCCAGCAGCGGCTTGACGCGCAGCGCCCCGCCGATCGCGGCCTGCGCACCGGTGACCCGTCCGCCTCGCCGCAGGTACTCCAGCGTGTCGACGACGATCAGGCTGGTGCCGGTCGCACGGACCCGTTCGGCGGCGGCGACGACCTGCTCGACCGAGCCACCGTCCGCCGCACATCGGTGCGCCGCCAGGGCCGCCAACCCGAGCGCGCCGCCGACCGCCCGGCTGTCCACCACCTCGACGGGCAGCGGTGCCCGTGCTGCCCGGTCACGGGCGAGCCCGACGGTGCCGGACAAGGCCGCCGAGCAGTGCAGGGACACCACCGCGTCGTACCCGTCGTCGGCCGCGTCGGCGTAGGCCTCCTCGAACCAGGCGGGTGCGGGCTGCGAGGTGGTCGGCATGCGCTCGGTGCTGGTGAGCCGCTCGTAGAACCTCGGTGTGTCGAGCGTCACCCCGGCGATGAACGAGTCGGTCCCGAAGCTGACCGACAGCGGGACCACCCGCAGGCCCAGCGACTCCACCAGCTCGTGGGGCAGGTCACAGGTGGAGTCGGTGACGACCGCCGTACCCCCCACGCGGACCTCCCTGGCTCCCGACGCGACGCCCGGCCCGGACGCGGACGTGTCCGCGGGGCCGCTACCGGCCGATCAGCCCTTCACGACGAAGTTGAGCAGCTTGTCCGGCACGTGGACGACCTTGACGACGTCACCGTCGAGGTGGCGCGCCACGGCGTCGTCCGCCCGCGCCGCCGCCTCCGCGGCAGCTTGGTCAGCGCCGGCGCTGACGGTGATCCGTCCGCGCAGCTTGCCGTTGACCTGGACGATCAGCTCGACCTCGTCGTCGACCAACAGCGCGGTGTCGGCCTGCGGCCACGGCTGGTCGTGGACGGACCCCTCGTTGCCGAGCCGGGACCACAGCTCCTCGGTGAGGAACGGTGCGACCGGCGCGAGCAGCGTCAGCAGGTGGTCCAGCGCGGAACGCACCGACGGGCCGCCCTGCCCCTGCCGCGTCGCGTCCAGCACCGCGTTGGTCAGGGTCATCAGCTTGGCGATGGCCGTGTTGTACTTGCGGGCCTCGTAATCCTCGCTGGCACCGACGATGGCCCCCGCCACCGCACGGTCGAGCGTGGCCGCCGCGTCGGCATCGATCGCCGGTCCGCCGTCGGTCTCGCGGGCGATCTGTTCCAGGGTCAGCCGCCAGATACGCGACAGCCACTTGTGGATACCGGTCGGCGAGACATCGGCCCAGTCGATGTCGTCCTCGGGGGCCGAGGCGAACAGCATCGTGGCCCGCAACGCGTCCGCACCGTAGGTCTCGTACACCTCACCGGGCACGACCAGGTTGCCCTTGGACTTCGACATCGACGCGCCGTCCATGATGACCTGGCCCTGGTTGAGCAGCGCCTGGAACGGCTCGTCGGCGGCGACGTGCCCGCGGTCGCGCATGGCCTTGACGACGAAGCGGCTGTAGAGCAGGTGGAGCACCGCGTGTTCCACGCCTCCGGTGTACTGCTCGACGGGCAGCCAGCCACCGGCGGCCTCGACCGGCCAGGCCTGCTCGGTGTCGGTCGGCGAGAGGAACCGCAGGAAGTACCAGGACGAGTCGACGAACGTGTCCAGGGTGTCGACGTCGCGGGTCGCGTCCTCGTCGCCGCAGCTGGGACAGGCGACGTCGTACTTCCAGGTCGGATGCTGATCGAGCGGCGAGCCCTGCACCTGGAAGTCCAGGTCGTCCGGCAGTTCGACCGGCAGGTCCTCCAGCGGCACGGGCACCTCGCCGCAGCTCGCGCAGTGGATGATCGGGATCGGCGGCCCCCAGGAGCGCTGACGGGAGACCAGCCAGTCACGCAGCCGGTAGTTGACCTTGGCGGTGCCCCAACCCTTGGTCTCCACGTCGGCGATGATCCGGGCCTTGGCCTCCGGCCACGCCAGGCCGTCGTAGTCGCCGGAGTTCACCATCACCCCGTCGCCGAGGTAGGCCTCGGTCATCGTGGCGGGATCGAGCTCGTCGAGCAGCTGGCCATCCTCCGCGGTGGGGCGGATGATGGGCCGGATCTCCAGGTCGTGCTGACGGGCGAAGTCGAAGTCGCGCTGATCGGCGATCGGGACCGCCATGATCGCGCCGGTGCCGTACTCCATCAGCACGTAGTCGGCGGCGAACGCCGGGATGTCCTCCCCGGTGAACGGGTTGGTCACCTCGAACGGCAGGCGGTAGCCGGTCTTGCCGGCCTGCCGCTCGACATCGGAGCGGCGTGATACCTCAGCGAGGAAGGCGTCGTAGTCGGCGTCACCGGCCATCCGCCGCGTGACGATCGGGTGCTCCGGCGCGAAGACGAAGTAGGTCGCACCGAAGATCGTGTCCGGCCGGGTGGTGTAGACCAGGACCTCGTCCTGACCGTCAGCGGTGGGGAAGGTGATCTCCGCACCTTCGGACCGCCCGATCCAGGCTCGCTGGGCGTTCTTGACCCGGTCCGGCCAGTCGATCGCGTCCAGACCGTCCAGCAGTTCGTCGGCGTAGTCGGTGATCCGGAAGAACCACTGGGTCCGCGGGACCCGCTCGACGATCGCGCCGGAGCGCTCACCGCGGCCGTCGACGACCTGCTCGTTGGCCAGCACGGTCTGGTCGACCGGATCCCAGTTGACCAACGCCTCGCGGCGGTAGGCCAGGCCGGCGCCGAACAGCTCCAGGAACAGCCACTGGGTCCACGCGTAGTAGGCCGGGTCGCAGGTGTAGAGGACGGTGTCCCAGTCGAACGAGTAGCCGAGCCGCTGGATCGTCGAGCGCTGCTCCTCGATGTTGGCGTAGGTCCACGCCTTGGGGTCGGCGCCGCGGTTGCGGGCGGCGTTCTCCGCCGGCAGGCCGAACGCGTCCCAGCCGATCGGGTTGAGCACCCGATGGCCCGTCATGCGCAGGTGCCGCACCAGCGCGTCGTGGATCGTGAAGATCTCCGCGTGCCCCATGTGGAGATCACCCGACGGGTAGGGGAACATCGTCAGCGCGTAGTAGGGCGCATCAGCCTCCGCCGGTGCGTTCCTCCGCAGCTCCTCGGGCAGGCTGTAGGTGCGCTCGCGGGCCCACCGCTCGGCGATCGGCGGTTCGATTGCCAGCGGGTCGTAGCGCTCCGGCTCGGCAGCCGGGTCGGCCGGCGCGGTGGCCGCGCCATCGGTGGCGGCGGGGACGTTGGACATCGGGTGCGAGCAGCCTCCGGGAGGTGACCCGGTGAGCGTAGCGCCAGGGTCTCTATGACCGGCAGGCACGGGCCATCGGACGTCGCAACCGTCGGGCGGGCGCTGAATCGCCGCAGCAGCGGTGACATCCCGCTACGGTCCGTGGCGTCCGTGGGGCACGGACGCATCAGTTGGGGCTCGGGGCAGGGCCGATCTTCCAGGTCGGATCCGGTCGTACGCCGGTTCTCGACCGTCAAGGGGCACCAGGTGGGCGCAGCGCGTCCAGGGAGCTGTCCGCGTCTGTCGCCACGGGCCCGATCAAGCCGATCGGGACCTGAGTCATCGACGCAAGGATGTGACACCTATGAGGGGCAGACTCCGACGTATCGCCGTGCTGGGCACGGCCATCGCGGCCGTCACTGCACTGGCCGCTCCGGCCATCGCACAGGGCGAGAGCCCGTGGTCGAACCGCAACGCCGACGGGCAGGGCACCGGCCAGGCCACCGTGGCCGGACCGCAGGATCCGGGCCTGAAGTGGCACCTGGACTTCGACGAGGTCGACACCGCCGCCGCACCCGACGGCTACGACATGAACGCCGAGCGGATCCTCGTGGCCGGTGACGGCACCCTGATCACCATGGCGGAGAACCACGACCCGCAGTACGACCGGGACCGCTTCGCCCGGGAGATCATCGGGATCGATCCCGACTCCGGCGAGGTGACGTGGCAGATCGACAACGCCGGCGCCTCGAGCTCCGGGCGGTGCTCCCCCGCGATCGACGACCAGGACCGCGTCTGGGTCGGCTACCGGCTCGATGACGGGGACCGCGTCGTCGCCGCGTTCGATGCGTCGACCGGTGAGGAGATCCCGGGAACCCAGATCGACGCGACCGACCAGCGTTGCCGCGAGGAGATCCTGATCGACGGCGACCACCTGGTCTTCTCCGGGACCAGCCGCGACCACGACGACCTGCGGATCTTCGACATCTCGGGCACCGCGCCCAGCGAGATCTCCGTCGGGCTCGACATCGCCGACGCCGCCTCGCTGGCCAACCACGGCAACGTCACCAGCTGGGGCGTCTTCACGGACACGACCTTCGTCACTTTGGTGGAGATCGAAGACGCCGAAGGTGACACGGCCAGCTTCGATCTGGTGGCCCTGTCGCTGACCGACGGCTCCGTCGTGGCGCAGGAGGAGCTGCCGACCCCATCGGAGACCTCCTCTCCCGACTACGACCGTGCCGCGCTGTTGCTCGATGCCGACGCGGACACCCTCGTCGTCAGCGGTGCCGTCAGCGTCGGATCCAGCGACGCGTCGTTCGTCGCCGGGGTCGACCCGTCCGATCTGACCGAGGATTGGATGTACAGCGACCTGGAGAGCGACCCTGAGGTCCTGACGTTGGGCGACGGGGCCGTGCTGTTCCAGGAATCCGGTGGCGATCCGCTCACGGCGGTCGCGACCGCGGATGGCAGCCTCGTCTTCGACGACGGTGCGGTCGCGGGCAGCCAGCCCGTGACCACCCCCGACGGCAGTGGCTACGTCAACACCCGCACCAGCGACATCACCCGCGACCGGCTCATCACCCGGTTCGACGCGCAGGGACAGCTCGACTGGCAGATCGACCCGGGCCGCATCGTGCAGGAGGTCGCCGGGGTCGACACCCGCGAAGGCCTCAACATGGGTGGTCAGTTCGCACGCTTGCAGTTCGCAGCGGTCGACGCGGACGGCACCCTCTACGTCACGGCGGCGGGCGGTTCCGGCATGCTCGCCATCGACGACTCCGGTGGGCTGGTCGATGAGGTCTGCGACAGCTTCCCGGACGTGGACCCGAACAACACCCACGCCTGCAACATCGAGCGGCTCGCGGAGCTGGGCATCACCGAAGG
>SKNP01000187.1 GCA_007120485.1 Nitriliruptoraceae bacterium | reverse complement strand
CGGTCTGGGCAAGGTGATGCCGTGGACCATGGGCGGGTTCGCGATCGCCGCGTTGTCGATGGTCGGCATCCCGCCGACCGCCGGCTTCTTCTCCAAGTTCTACCTGATCTGGGGGGCGATCGACGTCGGCAACTGGCTGGTGGCCGTGGTGGTCGTGCTGTCCAGCCTGCTGACGCTGGTGTACTTCGTGCGGCTGTTCGAACGCATCTTCGTGGTCAACCCGCAGGAGGGCGTCGTCCGCGATGCGACCGAGCCATCCTGGCGGGTGATCGCGACGGTGATGGTGCTGGCGGTGCTGATCGCCCTGGTCGGGATCTTCAACGGGGTGCTGGTCAGCTACGTGCTCGAACCGATCGCCACCCGGATGCTCGGCTGACCCACCCGCCGGCCCACGAACGCGCGCGGCGCAGCCCAAGAGCCCACCGAGGGCCGCATGCAGGAGATCCGTCCGCGAACCGAGCGCAACGCACTCAGAAGGGCGGCTCGCGACGGAAGCAGGCCGTGGCCAGGAAGGCCATGCGCCACGGGAACGGACCGCATCCGGGGTCGTCGGTCGCCGCGATCGTCAGGTCGGGGGCGGACGTAAGCGGGGTCGTCGCCCGTCCCAGTCGAGCTGCCAGCCGTACAGGTCGTAACACCGGTGGTGATGTCGGCAGCCGAGCGCGGCGTTGTCGAGGGAGAGCCGGCCTTCGAGACGGTAAGGGCGGGCCAGGTGCATCACATCGCACCAGCCGGCCAGCGCCTGGCAGCCCTCGACGATGCAGCCACCGTCTCGAGCGACCAGCGAGCGCCACAACCCGGCGGGGACGTTGCGGACCTCCTCGCCGGCCTCCAACGGCACCCGGTCGGGGTCGACCAAGAGTCGTGAGACGCCGGCATCAGCCAACAGCCGCCGGACCTCCGCGAACGGCAGCGGCCCCAGCCAGGGTGTGTCGACCACGACCGGCGCGCCGATCTGGCCGTCAGCGACGGCGCGGGCGTCGGCCAACAGCGCCGCGTGGTCGATGAGCACACTCACATGGGGGCGGACCCCGTGCACGGTCGGTGCGTCCCCGGCGCGTAGCGCCGCACGGGCCAGCTCGACGACGGCGTCCGCGGTGCGCTGCGGTGCGGTGCGGTGTACCCCTGGCGGATCGGGGCGGCGGAACGCCTCGATCGCGGTCGCGACCACCTCCGCATCCACACCGGACCACTCACCCGAGACCGCCAACATCCCATCATCGGTGGTGTGCACTGACGCACGACGACGTTGGTGACGCCGGTTCTCGCCACGCATGGCCGCCGCTGCATCGAAGGAGGCCAGCACCCGCCGGCAGGTGCGCCCGAACGTCTGGGCGTCCTCGTCGGCGGCAGCCGCGAGCAGGGTGCGCTTCGCCTCCTCCCGTTGGTCGCCGTGAAGATGCTTGAGCGTGTCGGCGAGCAGCTGCGCATGGCGGGTCGGCAGCGTCCCTTGGTCGAACGCGGCCTGGGACTGGTCGTCATCGCCGAGCTGGTCGCCGATGTTGGTCGCCCGCTTGGCGTCCGACCTCGACCACCGATGCTGGTTGGCCAGCTCCTCCTCGGCCTGACGGCGGGCACGCTGCCGCGCC
Source organism: Nitriliruptoraceae bacterium (assembly GCA_007120485.1). Classification (GTDB taxonomy): domain Bacteria; phylum Actinomycetota; class Nitriliruptoria; order Nitriliruptorales; family Nitriliruptoraceae; genus SKTG01. The sequence goes on along the minus strand of SKNP01000187.1, from coordinate 3,510 downwards.
CGGAGACCATCCTGCCCGTTCGCGTCCGCCTCCTGCTGCGCCTGCGCAGCACGCTGTGCCGCCATCGCCGAGGCGAGACGGCACCGACGAGCGTCCAACCGACGGCTCGCGAGTTCGATCACCTCCAACTCGGCGGTGATCGCCTCCTCATCCAGACCATCGACCGCAACGGCGAGCAGACGATCGATCGCCGCCACCAGCTCCTCCGCCGGCATCCCCGTCGACAGCGACCCACCATCCGGGTCACCGCCCTGGAGGTCGTCGCCAGCGGCGTAGCGACCGGAGCGCTCCGAGGCCAGCGCGATCCCGCCGAGCACCCGGACGGTCGACGTACCAGGACCGGACATCGCCGGTGCGCCCGACCTTCGCGCCACCGGCCAGGCGTGCCGGTGAGACGCGAACGCCTCCCGGCCTACGACCTGCCGTGTCGCGGTCATCGGACCCCCGTCCATCTGTGAGACCGAACGCACGGTACCGAACACACGTTCGGACCGTCAAACACCCGTCGGGGACCATGTGGAGAACCCAACGACCACCGATCACCACCCTCGCGGCGGCAGGGCCCGCTCGAGGACGAGCACCGGTGCAGCTTCGGTGGCAAGCTGCCGCCGTCGCTGCCCATCGGCGCATCCACGCAGGAGCTCTTCAGCGAACGGATCCAACCGGCGCCGTCATGGCCGGGATGGGCCTCGAGCTGCTGTGCAAGGGCTGCGAGCACCCGGCTGACGGAGATATCGGAGCGATGACGGCGCAACGTGTCGTTGGTCAGCAGCACGAGCCCGACGTAGGGCCGATCGCGGTCGAGCCGACGCCGCTGGTAGCAGCGTCACTCGAGCAGGGCCTGCGCGGCCGAGGCTCGCGGCAAGCCGTGCTGCGAGTGCTCCGTCGGTGTCCGAGCACATCCGCACCGATCGGCGCGCGCACGAGCGCGCGCGCACACACGGACCGGCGCCGGCCGGCGCCGACGGTACGGCTCAATCCAGCCGCGCCAGGAACGCCAGCGTCCGACCCAGGACGAGCTCGGCGGCGGCCGCATCGAAGTCCGCGAGCGACCGGTCGGTGAACAGGTGCGCGTCGCCGTCGTAGGTGTAGAGCTCGCCGCCGGCGGTGGACGCCAGCTCCTCCATCACGGCGAGATCGTCGAACGGATCGTCGACCATGATGTGCAGCTGCACGGGCAGACGGTCGGGCCAGCCGACCCCGAACTCGCCGATCGGGACCGCCGAGTGGTAGAGCAACGCGCCCCGGGCCCCGGCCCGCGACTGCGCCAGCCACTGGGCCGGCATCGCCCCCAGCGAGAACCCGGCGTAGACGAGGTCCGCGGGCAGCTCCTGTGCGGCCGCCACACCCCGTTCGATCACCGTGCCGAAACCGAGGGCGTCCGCGTGCGCGACCCCCTCCTCGACGGTGTCGAAGCGTCGCCCGTCGTAGAGGTCCGGCACCGTGACCTGATGGCCGGCCGCCCGCAGGTCATCAGCGAAGGCTCGGACCCCGTCGGTCAGCCCGTGCGCGTGATGGAAGAGCAACACGTCGGCCATGCCACCCCCGGTACGAGACCCGACCAGTCAAGCACGCCGCTTGCGGCGGCGCCTCCCCGAGGTCGCACGCTGGTAGCTCTCGCCCCGCCGGTTGGACGTCCGCTCCCAGTGGGAGCTGACCACACCGTCGGACGCGAGGTCGATGGTCGCGACCCACCGGTAGGTCGTGGGCCAACGCCGGAACACCGGCACGATGCGGGTCACCGTCCGCAGCAACGGCGGCAGGGGCCCCGGTTGCCACCGGTCGGTGACCTCCATGGTCACCGTGACACGGTCGTCGGTCCGTTGTGCCAGCGCGACGCCACCGGTGACGTGGTCGGTGCCGTCGACGTCGACCTGCCAGCGCGTCACCACCTCGTCGTCGAGGTGGAGGCCGGCCGGATCGGGCAACGGTGGGTTGAACCGCAGCTCCGCATGGGCACCGGGCGCGGAGGCAAGCACCGCCTCGATCGCGCCGGTCCCGGGTTCCCGCCGCACGTCCGCCGGATCCGGGTGGGCGTCGGGGAACCCGCTGGCGGGGTTGACGCTCACCGCGGTCAGCGGCGCCGCGTACTTGATCAGGTGCCGGCCATGCAGGCGACGTCCGGGCAGCCGCCCGGTGTCGACCGGTTCGCCGTCGATCGCGATCAGCGGTGGCGTACCGGTGTCGTGGACGAGATCGAAGTCGTGCATCCACACCAGCAGCAGCGAGCCCGGATGGTCGATCCCGGCGCTGACCGGCGCCAGCATGGTCCCCTGCGAGCCTCGGCCACGCGTCGGGTCGCGGTCGTCGACGCGGACCTCGATCGTGCGGCCGTCCACGTCGGTGAACCGCACCTGTGCCAGCACCCCGTCGGGCCCGACCTCCAGGATGTCGTCGTCGAACCAGGTCGTCGTCCAGGCGCCCGTCCCCCCGCCGAGGGTGTAGCGCTCCGCCGCCAGGTCGAGCCCCGGGCTCGGGTAGTAGTCGACCAGCCGACCGTCGCGACGGCAGAGGAACGCCAGCAGTCCGGTGCCGTGCTCGCGGTCGTCGAACCACTGCAGTTCGATCGCGTCGTAGACCGGGTGGCCGACCAGTTCGGCGTTGAGGAACCGCGCCACCGGGTCGACGATGAGGTGGAACGGGCAGGGCCCCGTCGACGGCGGACCACTGGTCCGGCCACCGGGGACCCGGGTGGGGTGCGGACGAGCGGACTCCGAGACCGACATGGCAGACCCGAACGTGGCTGGCAGGAGGCGACCCCTGCCATCTCACCAGCGGGCAGGTACCCCGACCAGGGCCCGAGGTCCCCTTCCGGTGCAGCCACGGTGGTGGGGTCGGTGCACCGCGGCGCTCCACGGCGATCCGTCCGCTGCGGGAGGGCTCGCGGGCACCTATCCCCCGTCGGCTGCCGCCGGGTCGGCATCGGCTGCGACGTCGGCCGCGCCGGTGTCGTCGGCCGGCTCGACCACCACCAGCACCGCGTCCGCGTCCACCTGCTGGCCGGCGGTGACCGCCACCTCGGCGACGGTGCCGTCGACCCGGGCGGTGATGCGGTGCTCCATCTTCATCGCCTCCACGGTCACCAGGCGCTGCCCGGACGTGACCGCGTCGCCGACCGCCACGGGGACGTCCACGACCGTGCCCGGCATCGGTGCCAGCGTCGCTCCTTGCGGCACCTGCTCGGTGGCGCTGGCGAACCGTGGCACCGAGGTCAGCGCGACACGGTGCCGGCCGACCACCACCTGCGTGCCCCCGTCCGCGTCGCGCAGCACGGTCACCGGGCGACGGACGCCATCCACCTCGACGTCCAGGCGGTCATCGGTCGCACCGTGGAGGACCACGTCGAACCGCGCGCGAGCTTCGACATCGTCGAGGTGGCCCGCGGGGACCGACGGGTGGACCGTCACGGTGCGGGCGCCGTCGCGGCGGACCCGTAGGCGGACGGTGAGCGTCTCGCTGTCCCCACCAGCACCGCCGTCCCCGCCGGCCCCGCTTTGCTCGCCGGCCCCG
>SKNP01000155.1 GCA_007120485.1 Nitriliruptoraceae bacterium | reverse complement strand
CGTGAAAGCCGAGGCGGGGAATCTGCATCGCGTGCTGGAATCGCTGACGCCGTTTGCCGCGGCGCCGGACCAGCAGCCCCGACCAGCGCGACGGCCCAGCGGCACGGGCCACCGCCGGGTCAGCGTGACGGCTGCGGCCGCCGCGTCGCGGCCACGATGTCTCGCTCGAGCCAGTCGAGGATCAGCGTCAGCGGTGATCGCCAGCCGCGCTCGAACATCAGCAGGTGCCCCATACCGCGGAACAGGTGCGCCCGCGTGCCGTAGGCCCGCGCCGTGCGGAGCACCGCGTGCGGTGGCACCAACCGGTCGAGTCCGCCACCGAGCACCTTCACGGGGGTGCGCACGTCCGGGTGCCGGCGCGGCAGGGAGACCTGGACCGGCACCACCCTCGACTCGGCACCCAGACGGGCGATGACCTCCGCAGCGACCTCCGGGTCGACGTCGTCGCCGAACAGCGTCGCGGTCGACGGGCGGGGCGAGGCGCCGAGGAGGACCCGGCCGACCATGCGAGGCTCGTGCCGCAGCATCCCGGTGGCGACCTCGAGCCCGTGGCCCGGGGGAGCGGGACAGACCAGCGCCGCGGCGGGTGCGCTGCGGTAGCGCTCGAGGACGCTCTGGACGACCGCGGCGCCCATCGAGTGGCCGATCAGCACCGGCGGGGCCGGCAGTTGCGCGATCGCCTGCAGCACGTCGTGCTCGTAGTGTCGCAGGGTCGTCCGCCCGAACCGGTCCGGGGTCTGGCTGTCGCCGTGGCCGCGCAGGCTGACGGCGTACGCCTGCCAGCCCGCGTCCGCGGCGTCCGGCAACCACCGCTCGAACGCCCACGCCCCCATCCAGGCGCCGTGGACGAACAGCAGCGGCGGACGGTCCGGGTCGGGGTCGGCCGGTTCGGCCGAGACGATCTCGCGCTCGACCGGCGGTGGCGGGAACGTCCAGTCGGCTCGCCGCAGCACCGGCTCGCCGCGCCGTACCACCTGGCCGCCGGTCCCGGTCCCGGGCTCCTCACCCTCGGCCACCGCCTCGCGGCCCTGGGCCAGCGCCTCGTCATCCCCGGCCACCACCTCGCGGCCCTGGGCACGTCCGCTCCCCGTCAGGTTCCCGTCGAGTTCGCGGATCTCGCGGGCGAGCGCCCGCACGTAGTCGGCGTGCTCCACCTCGACGTAGTGGCGGGTGGAGTCGATCAGGTCGATCCCGCCCTGGGAGCGGTCGTCCAGCTGCGACCGGGCGCGAGCGAGGTAGTCGCGGGCACCGTCCGGGTCGCGCTGCTGCAACTCGAGGAACCGGGCGAGCATCACGCTCTGCCAGTGGACGAGGCAGAACTGGCCCGAGTCGGGCTGGATCAACCCGATCACGGCGATGTCCATGCGATCGGGGTGCAGGACGTTGCGGAACAGCTCGGGGTGGTCGTCCTCACCGGGGAACGTGCCGCGGGGCAGGAACGGGAACCGGATCAGGTAGCCGGTGGCGAACACCACCAGGTCGGCGGTGACCCGGCGCCCGTCGGTGAACACGACCTCGTCACGCTCGAACCGCTCGATGTCGGGGACCGGTTCGATCGCGCCGTGGCGCACGAAGTAGGTCAGCTGCTGGTTGACGATCGGGTGGGTCTCGAGGAACCGGTGGTCGGGGCGGGGCAACCCGACGTCCTCGTGGCGGCCGACCGTCAGCCGAGCGGTGGACTCGAACAGCGTCTGGGTCAGACGCATCGGCAACCGCAGCGAGAAGATCAGGTCGCTGACCTGGTCCGAGGGACGCCCGAAGGTGTACTTGGGCGCGTACCAGTAACCGCGCCGCGTCGAGTGGTACGCGGCGTCGGCGCGCTGCGCAGCCTCGACGACCAGGTCGCAGCCGGTGTTGCCCGCACCGACGACCACCACACGCTTGCCCGCGAACCGGTCGCTGTGGTGGTAGTCGGCGGCGTGGATCACCTCGCCGGTGAAGCCGTCCTGCCCCGGGTAGGTGGGCATCTTCGGGTACCAGTTGTGCCCGTTGGCGACGACGAGGTGGCCGTAGCGCCGGCGGGTCGTGCCCGCGGGGCGGTCGAGCGTCAGCTCCCAGCCGCCGTCCGCCAGCGGCTCGCAGCCGATCACCTCGGTGTCCAGCTCGACCAGGTCGTCCAGGCCGAAGTGGGCGGCGTAGCGCTGCAGGTAGGCCAGCACCTGCGTGTGGTGGAGGTAGTCCGGGTCGGCGTCCGGCATGGGGAAGTCGGGGAACTGCGTGAACGGCTTGGAGGAGATCATCCGGGTGGAGGCGTACACCCGGCTGTGCGACCCGTCGATGTTCCAGTTGCCGCCGATCGCCGGTTCGCGTTCGACCAGGTCGACGGTGAAGCCGCGTTCGCGCAGGTTCTTCGCTGCCGACAACCCCGAGCTGCCGGCGCCGACCACCAGCACGCGATCGCGTCGGTCGTCGAGGTGGTCGCGATCCGACGGGTCGCCCTGCGGGATCGGCGTGCCGCCACCACCGGTGGCCGCGGAGCCGGGCTGACGCGTGCTGCCCATCGGATCCGCTCCTCGCACCGCGGGGCCGCGAGGGCCGGATCGCCCGGCCGATGCCCCACGGGCGGGAACCTACCGCGGCGCTCGATCTGGACCGCTCAGCCGTTGGCGGCCAGGTGGACCGCTCAGCGGTTGGCGGCCAGGTGGACCGCTCAGCGGTTGACGGCCACTTCCGAGACGATCGGGTCGTGTTCCTCGTCGCGTGGGCGACGCTCGTTGCGTTCGGCCAGGGGCAGCGCGATGCCGGTCGCCACCGTGGCGGTGGCCAGTATCAGGACGATGATCACCAGATGGGTCATGGGTCTCGCTCCCGTCTCGACGGTCGGGCCGTCGGTGGTCGTCGAGGTGGGTCGTCGGTGGTCGTCGAGGTGGTCCGTCGGTCGTCCCCGGGGGCGCCGCTTGGTCGCGTTCGGACCACGCCTCCCTGTCAGACCGCTCCCACCGCCGCGGGGTTGCCTCCCCCCGTTGGCCTGTGCGGCGAACGCCCGTCAGGCTCCTCGGCATCGGGTCGGCCGGTTCGGACCGCTCGCTAGCATCGAGGCCCACATCCGTTCGAGGAGTCCCCGCACATGGCCGCAAGCCACGACGACGCGCTCGACGCGCAACGCGAGCGCGTCGCGAAGCTCGAGGCTGACCTGGACGTCGCGGGCAAGCGTGATCGGCTCGGCGAGCTCCAGGATCTCGCGGCCCAGCCCGATCTGTGGGACGACACCGACCGGGCGCGACAGGTCACGACCGAGCTCTCCCGGCTCGAGGACGAGCTCAAGCGCTACGACCGGCTCCTGGCCAAGGTCGAGGACCTCGAGGTGCTCGAGCAGCTGGCCCAGGAGGAGGACGACGACGGCTCCGCGTCGGAGGTCGCGGTCGGCATCAAGGAGCTCACCGCCGAACTCGACCGCCTCGAGGTCGTCACGATGCTCGCTGGCGAGCACGACAGCTCCGATGCGATCGTCTCGGTCCACGCGGGCGAGGGCGGCGTCGACGCCATGGACTGGGCGCAGCTGCTCCAGCGGATGTACCTGCGGTGGGCGGAGAACCGCGGCTACCAGGTCGAGGTGTACGACCAGTCCTTCGGTGAGGAAGCCGGGCTGAAGTCGACGACCTTCGAGGTCCGCGGCCCGGATGCCTACGGGTGGCTGTCGGTCGAGCACGGCGTGCACCGGTTGGTGCGCATCAGCCCGTTCGACTCCCAGGCCCGTCGCCAGACCTCGTTCGCACTGGTGGACGTCGTCCCGGTCCTGCCGGACGTCGAAACGGACGTCGAGGTGCCCGACGAGGACATCCGGGTGGACGTCTACCGCTCGTCGGGCCCGGGTGGGCAGAGCGTGAACACCACCGACTCGGCGGTGCGCATCACCCACCAGCCCACCGGCATCGTCGTCAGCTGCCAGAACGAGAAGTCACAGCACCAGAACAAGGCCGTGGCGATCCGGGTGCTGAAGGTCAAGCTGGCCGAGCTCGAACGGCAGAAGCGCGAGGAGGAGCTCGAGGAGCTGCGCGGCGGGGCGCAGAACGTCGGCTTCGGCTCGCAGATCCGTTCCTACGTCCAGCACCCCTACCAGATGGTCAAGGACCTCCGGTCGGAGTACGAGACCGGCAACGTCCAGCAGGTGCTCGATGGCGATCTGGACGGGCTGATGGAAGCGGAGCTGCGCCGGCGCGTTCGGCAGGAGGCCGAGCAGAGCTAGCGGGCCGCGTTGGCCGGTGGCACGGCCATGGAGTTCCCGTCAGGCACGGCCGAACGGCCCCCTCCTGGGCGTCGTGGCTGCGCGGAGACGAGCCCGCCGAGCGGTATCCTCCCGCGTCGGCCCGGTCCAGCCGGCCGGTCGACCGATGCGCGCGCACGGGCGCCCGTCGTCGGTGCGATCACCACCGCCAGGGGGAGGCGGTGTGCGCCGGCTCCGGTGACCGACGTGCGACCCACCACCTCGGGGACGATCGACGATCCCCGGAAACGGAACGACGCCGCCGTGATCAGGCTCGAGAACGTCACCAAGACCTACAAGCGTGGGGCCGACGACCAGGTCGTCGCCCTCAACGACGTGTCGATCGAGGTCGCCAAGGGTGAGTTCGTGTTCGTCGTGGGCCCGTCGGGGTCGGGCAAGTCGACCTTCATGAAGATCCTCACGCGCGAGCAGATGGCCGACGACGGCGACGTGTGGGTCGCCGGGAAGAACCTCGGTTCCCTGCGTCCCTGGAAGGTGCCGATGCTCCGGCGGGAGATCGGCTACGTCTTCCAGGACTTCAAGCTGCTCTCCAGCAAGACGGTGTACGAGAACACCGCCTTCGCTCTGGAGGTCATCGGCACGCCCCGACGCCAGATCGACAAGCGCGTCCCGGAGGTGCTCGACCTGGTCGGGTTGTCCGAGAAGAAGGGCGCCTACCCCCACGAGCTCTCCGGCGGGCAGCAGCAGCGCGTCTCGGTCGCGCGCGCGTTCGTCAACAACCCTCGGATCCTGCTGTGCGATGAGCCGACGGGCAACCTGGACCCCTCCACCTCGGTGGGGATCATGAAGCTGCTCGACCGGATCAACCGGACGGGCGCGACCGTGGTGATGGCGACCCACGACCAGCACATCGTCGACTCGATGCGTCGTCGCGTCATCGAGCTCG
>SKNP01000138.1 GCA_007120485.1 Nitriliruptoraceae bacterium | reverse complement strand
GCACGATCCGCGACGTCGCCCGGCCCCCGCGCGAGGTTCGGCCTCGGCGGGGCCCGGCGGTACGCTCCGCCCGACACGCTCGCCCTCGCGCCGCTCCAGGAGGCCCTCGGTGCGCCGTTCCACCCTCGCTCTGTTCGCTGGCGCCGCTGTGCTCGTGGCCGGCTGCAGCGATGTTCCCGACGGTGCCGTGGAGGCGGAGGCGCTCGAGTGCCCGCCGGGGGAGGAAGGGTGCGATGACATCCGACCGATCGGCGATGGTGGCACGGTCGAGTTCGACATGGGCAACTTCTGGTTCGAGATCGTCGACACCGCCGCGGTCACCGGTGCGATCGAGGTGACCGCCAACAACGTCGAGGACGGCTACCACAACCTCGAGGTGCTGGGCTCCGCCGAGGGGACCTACCTGGGCGGTTCGGACGGCAACGCCATCCTCGGTGCGGACGGCAACGAGACCGGCGAAGGCGAGGTCGAGCTGTTCCCCGGTGAGTGGACGGTCATCTGCAACGTGCCCGGCCACCGCGCCGCCGGCATGGAGACCACGATGACGGTCTACGCCACCGAGGACGAGCTCGAGACCGCCATCGAAGAGGGCGAGGACGACGTCACCCGGGACGAGGAGAACCCCCAGCGCTGAGCGGAGCAGCTCAGCGCCCGCGGGTCAGCGCCGACGGGTGAGCGGACCGGTTCGGGCCGGCGTGCGAGCCGACCCGCTCAACGCCGACGGGTCAGGTGCGCCAGGTCCGGGGCGTCCAACGCCGTCGCGCCACCGACGCCCTCGTACAGCCCTGCCAGGCGCCAGGGCGGGATGGTCGCAGGCGGCGCGTCCGCGCCGCTCGGTGTGAGCGCGACGGTCAACGCGGCCACCTCGGCGTCGCTGAGCCGCCCGCCGCGGACCACCTCGACGTGGTCGGTCGTGCCGTTGACGGCGGTACCGGCAGGGGCGCCGGGGTCGGTGCCGTTCGGGTCGGTGCCGTCGGGGTCGCCGCCGCTCACAGCGGGATGTTCCCGTGCTTGCGGGCGGGACGCTGCTCGCGCTTGGTCGCGGTGAAACGCAGCGCTTTGACCAGTTCGCGGCGGGTCTCCGACGGCTTGATGACGGCGTCGACGTAGCCGCGTTCGGCCGCCTTCCACGGGTTGGCCAGGTCGCGGTCGTAGCGTTCCTCGAACTCCGCGTGCAGCGCTTCGGGATCGTCGGCCTCCGCGAGCTCACGGCGGTGGAGGATGTTGACCGCACCCTTGGCGCCCATCACCGCGATCTCCGCGGTCGGCCAAGCGAGGTTGACGTCGGCGCCGAGGTGCTTGGAGCCCATCACGTCGTACGCGCCGCCGTAGGCCTTGCGCACGATGATCGTGAGCTTCGGCACGGTCGCTTCCGCGTAGGCGTACAGCAGCTTCGCGCCGTGGCGGATGATGCCGCCGTACTCCTGGTCGGTGCCGGGCAGGAAGCCGGGGACGTCCTCGAAGGTGATCACCGGCAGGTTGAAGGCGTCGCAGAAGCGCACGAACCGCGCGCCCTTCTCCGAGCTGTCGATGTCCAACACCCCGGCCAGGTGGGCGGGCTGGTTGCCGACCACGCCGACGGGCTGCCCGTCGATCCGGGCGAAGCCGACGACGAGGTTGCGGGCGTAGGCCTCGTGGACCTCCAGGAACTCGCCGTCGTCGACGACGTGCGCGACGATCTCGCGGACGTCGTAGGGCACGTTGGAGCTGTCGGGCACGAAGGTGTCCAGCTCCTCGATCAGCCGGTCCGGATCGTCGGTGCTAGCGACGACCGGGGGCAGTTCGAGGTTGTTGCCCGGCAGGAAGCTCAGCAGGTACTTGATGTCGTCGAGGCAGGTCTCCTCGTCCGGTGCGGCGAAGTGCGCGACCCCGGACGTGCCCGCGTGGGTGTTCGCCCCGCCGAGGTCCTCCATCGTCACGTCCTCGCCGGTGACCGTCTTGATGACGTTCGGGCCGGTGATGAACATGTGCGAGGTGTCCTGCACCATGAACACGAAGTCGGTGATCGCGGGGGAGTACACCGCACCACCGGCGCAGGGGCCCATGATCGCGCTGATCTGCGGGATCACGCCGGAGGCGCGCACGTTGCGGTGGAAGATGTCGCCGTAGCCACCGAGCGAGACCACGCCCTCCTGGATGCGGGCACCACCGGAGTCGTTGAGGCCGACCACCGGGACGCCCATGCGCTCCGCCAGGTCCATGATCTTGACGACCTTCGCGGCGAACACCTCGCCGAGCGACCCCCCGAACGCGGTGAAGTCCTGGCTGAACACGCACACCCGGCGGCCGTCGACCGTGCCGTGGCCGGTGACCACCCCGTCGCCGAGGATCTTCTTCTCGTCCATCCCGAACCCGGTGGTTCGGTGCACCGCGAAGGCATCGGTCTCCACGAACGAGCCCTCGTCGAGCAGCAGGTCGATGCGTTCGCGGGCGGTGAGCTTGCCGCGGTCGTGCTGCTTGGCGATCGCTTCCTCGCCACCACCGGCGGCCGCTTCCTCGCGTCGCCGTTCCAGCTCGGCGAGCTTCTCCTGCGTGGTCTGGGCCACCGCGGCCTCCCAGGTCGGGTGAGGTCGCTCGCGTCCGCGGGACGGAGGCGAGCATCGTGTCCGGCGTGGCAGCCTAACGTGACGACCCCCATCGACCGGAGGCGGGCGGGTGGACCTGGCGGCGCACGGACGGGTCGTGGACGTCGTCGAACGCGACGCGCGGCTGCACACGGTGGAGCACCACGAGTGGGTCGGGTCCACCAACGACGTGGCGCTCGCGCGCCTGCGCGAGGGTGTTGCGCCCGGGCTGGTGGTCGTCGCCGACCGTCAGACCGCCGGCCGTGGCCGCCGTGGTCGCCGCTGGGTGGACGATGTGGACGGACCGTCCGGTCCGGCCAACCTCGCCGTCACGGTCGCGCTCGCGCTGGCCGGCCCGCACGTCGGCCAGGTGCCGCTCGCGACCGGGTTGGCGGTCCGTGACGCCGTGCTGGCGGTCGCATCGGACGTCGAGGTGGTCCTCAAGTGGCCCAACGACGTGCTCGTCCGCGCCCCTGCAGCCGACGGGACGGTCGGCGAGGCCGACGAGCGCAAACTCGCCGGCATCCTGTGCGAACGCCACCACCTCGACGGCCATCCGGACGGCCACCCGGACGGCCAGGCGGTGGTGCTGATCGGCTGCGGGATCAACGTCGACCGGCGCGGCATCGAACCGGACGCCGACACGGCCCGCTGGGGCTCGATCGCCGAGGTGGTGGCGCGCGAGGTGGATCGCGGTGCGGTCCTGGCCGCGTTGCTGGCGGCGCTGCCCGACCGGGTCGAACGCGCCCTGGCCGCCGACCCCGCGCACCGCACGGCCTACCGGGCCGCGTGCTCGACGATCGGGCGCCGGGTGCGGGTCGATCACGCTGACGGGTCGAGCATCGTGGGCGAGGCGGTCGACGTCGGTGAGGACGGCCGGCTGGTGGTCGACACCGGGCGCGGTCGCGAGCACATCGCGGCGGGGGACACCACCCACCTGCGGCCCGCGACCGGCTGAGGCGCGAGGGCCTGGCGCGCGCCCGAACGTTCGGTCGGCTGGGCGTGTCTAGGCTACGGCGCATCCGGGATGGGAGGCAGCTGGCGTGGGTCGGTCGTACGAGCTCGAGCCCGAGCAGGAGGAGTTCCGCAAGGTCGTCGAGCGGTTCGCCGACACCGTGATCGCGCCGGAAGCCGAAGCCTTCAACGCGCAGGGCCGGTTCCCCGTGGAGATCGTGCGGCAGATGGGTGAACTCGGGCTGTTCGGGCTCCCGTTCAGCTCCGAGTACGGCGGGATGGACGGCGACTACCTCACCTTGTGTCTCGCCATCGAGGAGATCGGTCGCGTCGATCAGTCGTTGGGGATCACGCTCGAAGCCGGCGTCGGGCTCGGCGCGGCGCCGATCGCCGAGTTCGGGACCGAGGAGCAGAAGCAACGCTGGCTGCCCGAGCTGCTCCGCGGCGAGAAGCTCGCCGGCTTCGGCCTCACCGAGACCGGTGGCGGCTCCGACGTGTTCGGTGGCACCCGGACCCGAGCGGTCCAGGACGGCGACGACTGGGTCATCGACGGCGGCAAGCAGTTCATCACCAACGCCGGGACCGAGCTGACCTCGCTGGTGACCGTGACCGCGTTCACCGGCGAGCGGGAGATGACCGCGATCATCGTGCCGGTCGACACCCCCGGGTTCTCGGTCGCGCCGCCGTACCGCAAGGTCGGCTGGCACGCCTCCGACACCCGCGAGCTCACCTTCGATGGCGTGCGGGTCCCGGTGGCCAACACCCTCGGCGAACGCGGCGCCGGCTTCCGGCAGTTCCTCAAGACCCTCGCCGACGGTCGCATCGCGATCAGCGCGCTGGCGGTCGGGTTGATCCAGGGGTGCGTCGACGAGTGCGTCCGCTACGCCCGCGAACGCGAAGCCTTCGGCCGGCCGATCGGCGACAACCAGGCGATCGCGTTCAAGATCGCCGACCTCGAGGTGGCAGCCCAGACCGCGCGGCAGATGTACCGCTACGCGTGCTGGCGCAAGATGGAGGGCCTGCCGTACACCCGCGAGGCGTCCATCGCCAAGCTGTACTCGTCGGAAGCCGCCGTCACCGCCGCGCGGGAGGCCACGCAGGTCTTCGGCGGCATGGGGTTCACGACCGACACGCGGGTCGGACGCTTCTACCAGGACGCGAAGATCCTGGAGATCGGTGAGGGCACCTCGGAGGTGCAGCGGCTGCTGATCTCTCGGGATCTGGGGCTGTAGTTCGGCCAGCTTGCGCTCTGGCGTGGGGCGCCCGGGCGCTGCGGCGCGACCGCGACCCGGCAGCCCTTGGTCTCGCTCGCTTCGCTCGCTTCGATCCGCTTGAGGCTGCCGGCTGGCTCGCGTTCGCGCCGCTGCGCCCTCCCGCCGCGTAGCTGCGGCCTCGCTTGGGGCTGGTCAGCGCGTGGTGGGCTGGTTCGGGGATGCGGCGGCAAGCGTGGCGCGCACCGATGCGCGGCCGCGGTCGGTCAGGGACGGGTCGCGGTAGAGGGTGGCGAGGTAGTTGGCCAGCTCCAGGGGCGCGTAGAGCTCGAAGGCGAGCTGCTGAGGGTCCACCTCGGGTCGCAGGTCGCCGGCGCCTTGGGCGATCCGGATGT
>SKNP01000228.1 GCA_007120485.1 Nitriliruptoraceae bacterium | reverse complement strand
CCTGCGCTCCTGGATCCGGCGGCCGGCGCGGCCGCCTCGGACACCTAAGGCTAGAGCGCCGCGCCCTCCAGCCGCGAGCCGGCGGCGTCGCCCGGCCGGTCGGCATCGCCCGGCCGGTCGGTGTCGGGCGCTCGGTCGGTGTCGCCGGGCCGGTCGGTGAGGCTCGGCCCAGGCTCGGCCAACGCGACGTCGTCCTCGAACGTGCCGTCGCCCGCATCCGCATCCTGGACGCCCACGGTGCGGCCGAGATCGCCGATCCCGCCGGTGATCGCGGTGGTGCTGGTGCTGGCCGCCTCCACGTCGCGGAGCATCCGACTGGTGGCCTCGGCCTGGTCGCTGGCGACCGCGCCGATGCGGTGCTGGCGTTCGGCGATGTCGGCGAGCACGGTCCGCAGCTCCGCGAGCACCTCTGCGGCCTGTGACGAGTCCTGCGTGAGCCGGTCGATGCGTTGGCCGATGTCGGTGGTGGCCTGTTCGGTCTGGCGCGCCAGCTCCTTGACCTCGGTCGCGACGACGCGGAACCCGGCGCCGGCCTCGCCGGCCCGTGCGGCCTCGATCGTGGCGTTGAGCGCGAGCAGGTTGGTCCGGTCGGCGACGTCCTCGATGAACCCGATGATGCGGCCGATCTCGCCGGTGGAGCTGAGCAGCTGCTCGGCGATCCGCGCCCCGTCCTCGGCCGTCGAGGTAGCGCCGTCGGCGACCGCCGCGCTGGCTTCGGCCTCGGTGGTGACGTTGCCGGAACGATCCTGCAGGGTGCGGACGATCTCCGCGACCTCGCGCATGTGCCCGTCCGCCGTCTCCGTGGCCGATAGCAGGTCGGCGACCTGCTCCGAGGTCCGCTGTTGGACGGCTTCCCGGGCCGTCAGGTCCTGCTGGGTGGCGGCGGCCCGTTCCTGGTTGGCGCGTTCGGTGGCCAGGACGGCGTCCTCGGCGGCTTTCCAGAACGCCACGAGCACGGCCAGCGCCAGCAGCACGAACGCGGCGTGGACAAACACGAACGTCATGGGGTGCTGTTGGGCGATCTCGGTGTTGTAGAGCAGCTCCGGTGCGGTCAGCGCCAGACCGACGTGGTGGACGACCACGAACCCGATCGCCACCAGCAACGGTGTCCATCGCTGGTATAGGGCGACCAGTGGCAGGACCACGAAGAAATGGAAGTGCCCTTCGGTCATGCCATCGAGCATGTGGATCAGGATCGCCGAGCAGCCCAGGAGTGCCAGCGCGACGATGCCCTCGCGCAGCCGGGGGGAGAGCGACGAACGGCTCGCCAGCACGATCGCAGCGACGATGCCCACGAGCTCGAGGGCGACGTGGACGGGATCGCTGCCTCCGACGAGACCGACCACCGCCAGCACCGGGACGTGCAGCGCCAACGAGATGACCAGGATCCGTTGGCGACCCCGCCACTGTTCAGGGGTGAGGGTGCCGCCGCGAGGTAGCACGGAGAGGAGGCGTTGCACGCGGGACTCCCATCGTCGGGGACCCGGCGAGCCGGCCGCCCCGCTCGGATGAGCAGCACGGCGGGGCCGAGCCCTTCTCCGGTCGGCATCCCCAGGAGCGGTTCAAGCGGTCCGGTGCGGGCATCACCGTCGACCGCCCGCTCGGACCCCCGGATCGGCCGCATCGACGCAGCGACCTCGTCTACCGTCGGCACCAGCGGCCCGGCAGGGCCGCCCGGGCGCTGGTGGTCACGCCGGCGTGACCCGACGGAGGACGCGAGGGCCCCGTGGATCTGGTCGGCATCGAGGAGATCCGGGCCGCGGCCGCGCGGCTGACGGGGGTGGCGGACCGCACCCCGATCGAGCACTCCCGAGCCATCGGGCGGGAGGTCGGGGCGGAGGTCGCCCTCAAATGCGAGAACCTGCAGCGTGCGGGTTCGTTCAAGCTGCGGGGTGCCTACAACCGCATCGCGCTGATGAGCGACGAGGAGCGGGCCCGCGGGGTGGTCTGCGCGTCCGCGGGGAACCATGCGCAGGGCGTGGCCCTGGCCGCGGACATGCAGGGGGTCGCCGCCACGGTGTACATGCCGGTCGAAGCGCCACTGCCCAAGGTGGACGCCACGACCGCCTACGGCGCACACGTGCGGCTCGCGGGTTCCAACCTGGACGAGACGCTCGAGACGGCGATCGCCGACGCCGAGGCGCAGGGCCGCACCTTCGTCCACCCGTTCGACCACCCGGACATCATCGCCGGGCAGGGCACCGTCGGTCTGGAACTCGCCGAACAGGTCCCGCACGCAGCCACGGTGGTGGTGTGTCTGGGCGGAGGCGGGCTGCTGTCGGGGATCGCCGTCGCGATGCGGGCCCTGCGTCCCGATGTGCGGTTGGTTGGCGTCCAGGCTGCGGCCTGCGCCCCGTTCCGTGACTCGCTGGATGCGGGACGACCGGTCAAGGCGACCAACGAGGGGCCACGGACGATCGCGGACGGGATCGCGGTCAAGCGTCCAGGCGAGCTGACGCTGGCCCACGTCCAGGCGTTGGTCGACGACGTGGTCACCGTGACCGACAAGCAGCTCGCGGACGCGGTGGTGCTGCTGCTGGAACGCGCGAAGCTCGTCGCGGAGCCGGCGGGCGCAGCCGCCGTCGCGGCGTTGCTCTCGGGTGCGGTGCACAGCGATGGGCCGGTCGTGGCCACGATCTCGGGTGGCAACATCGACCCGTTGGTGCTCCAACACCTGGTCAACTCGGGTCTCGCGGCACAGGGTCGCTACACCTCGCTGCGGACCAGCGTCGCCGATACACCCGGTGGTCTCTCCCGGTTGCTGAGCATCGTCGCGGACGCTCGGGCGAACGTCGTCGGGGTCTCGCACCACCGGCTCGAGCAGCGGGTGCAGCTCGGCCAGGTCGAGGTCGTCCTCCAGCTCGAGACCCGCGGGCCGGAACACATCGCGCGGTTGCACGGGATCCTCGAGGATGCCGGCTACCCGGTCACCACGATGTGACCGCGATCGGAGGGGTACCGTCGTCGGCGAGCACCATCGCCAGCCGGGAGGTCGTGGGTGTCGGGACCGCATGACGACCCACCGTCGCCGGACCGGCCGTCCTCGCGACCTCATGACGACCCACCGTCGCCGGACCGGCCGCCGTCCGGACCGCCACCGCCGCCAGGGCGACCGACCGAGCCGACGCCGGCGGATCCGTCCATGCGACCCGACCCTGCCGCGGCGGCTAGGCCGACCGGACCGCACGGCGGGCAGCCACGGCCCTGGGTGCCCCTGGAAGGCGCGTCGTCGCCGGCGTCCGCCCCGGCAGCGGCCCCACCCGGGGTCGACGCCGACGGGCCACCGCCCCCACCGACGCAGCGACGGCGCCAGCGCCGCCGCCGTCATCTCGTGCTGGCGATCATCGCCGCGGTCGTGCTTCTCGGTATCCCCACCGCGATCCTCGCGGTGGCCTTCGTCGGGCTGGGCGACGACGCCTCGCCCACCGCGAGCGATCCCGGCCAGGGCGACGAGGCCACCGACGAGGACACGGGTGAGGGCTCGGACGAGGGCTCGAGCGAGGGAGCCGAGGATCCGTCGGACGACGACGCGGACGAGCCCGCACCCGACCCCGACGGTTCGGGAGGAGCCGGGACCGGCCCCGTCCCCGACGACCCGGACCTCCCACCGGTCGCGCTCGACGACCTCCAGGGGGTCGACGCGCAGTTCGGCCAGCTGCTGACCGACGTCGACCGGTCGGAACGCACGATGATCGCGTTCCAGGACGACCTCAGCGCACTGTTCGAGGGCACCGGGCCCGGTGACGCCGACATCGTCGATGCGATCACCGAGCTGGCGACCGAGCGACGCGAGCAGCTGCTGGACGCCCGGGAGCCGTTGCGGTCCGCGCTGGACGACGAACGGGCGGAGACCGTCCGTGAGTCCTACCTGCGCCACCTCGAGTCGTGGGCGATCTACATGGCCGCGGTGGCGGAGGACCCGAACGTGCTCACCGGCGAGGGTGCCGCGACCGGCTACACGATCGACATCAACAGCACCGCCGACCGGTTCTCCCGGACGTTGGAGGAGCAACTGCCCGACGACAGCGACGCCGAGGTGGAGGCGTTCGCCGAAGGCATCCTCGACCGGGGCTTCCGCACGGAGGGCTCGGCGGACGTGTGAGCGATGCGGACGCACCGGTCCTCGGTTCTCGGGGCCGGCGTCCCGTCGTTCCGGGGACCTCAGCTCAGCAACCCGACGCGATGCCCAGTGCTTCGCAGACCTCGTGCATGCGCTCCTCGGCAAGTCGGGTGATCCGTTCCGTGCAGAGTGCGGGGCGGATCGTTGTGACGTTGTCGAGCGTCAGGACGCAGTCCTGCGGGAGGCCGTCCTCGACGCCGAGGGGCACCTCCGTCGGGATACCTCGGATGGTGCGGGTCGCGGGGACCGCCATGACCTGGTTGAGGACCGGGATGGCCGCGTCACGGGTGAGGATGAGGAAGGGCCGCCGGTTCGCATCGGGGGCTTCGTACCACCAGACCTCGCCGCGAGCTACCACGGCGGGGATCCCTGCCGGCGTTCCTCTTCGTCGAGTCGCTGCCTGACCTCGGTCGTGGATCGGTCGGAGAGCGACGCCAGCTCCGCCCAGCCGTCTGGTTCGTCGGGTGGGATGCGTTCGTAACCGGCGACGATCCGACGGGACAACGTCGCTTCGCGCCGATCCTGCAGGTGCTCGGTCAGGACCTCCCGGATCAGGGCGGAGCGGGACAGGCCGCGCGCTGCCGCCTCCTCGTCGAGGAGGCCCACGAGGTCGTCGGTGAGTTGCACCAAGGTCTGCGTCCTACCCATAGCCATATGGTACCCATATGGCTCATCGATGGTGCTGCGATCATCGCACCGGCGACGGGGTTCCGGTTGACTCGCCTGGCCGGGCTGTGGATACGTCCGGTGGCGATGCTGCGGCGACGCGAGGCGCCCCGTCATGGAACCGAGCCAGTCGCCGGTTAGGCCGGCTGGGGGGCCTGCCCCACCAGCTCGGCGACCCGTACGAGCACGTCGGTCAACTCGTAGTCCTTGGGCGTGAACACCGCCGCGACCCCCGCCGACCGCAGCGTCGCCGCGTCCGCATCGGGGATGATGCCCCCGACGATCACCGGGACCTCGTGGCCCTCGCGGCGCAACCCCTCCAGCACCTGGGGGACCAGGGCCAGGTG
>SKNP01000262.1 GCA_007120485.1 Nitriliruptoraceae bacterium | reverse complement strand
CGATCCGGCTCTCGGCGTACGACGTCGGCTGGCGGGCCGGCACGCTCGCGATGGCCGCCATCGACCGACCCGACGAGCCGCACGAGGAACCCCAGGTCCCGCCAGAACTGGTCGTGCGCCGATCCACGGCACCTCCGCGAGACGACTAGGCACTTGATGCCCGACCGACCGGCCGCACCTCGACCGTTCAACACGCACTCCTGCGAACGTCACCCAGTCCTCGCTAGCGGCCGCTAGCGCCCGGAGCCGTCACCAGTCGACGGCCAGGTACTGGGTCTCGAGGAACTCCAGGAGCCCGTCGTGTGCACCTTCGCGCCCAAGGCCGCTCTGCTTCATCCCACCGAACGGTGCGGCCGGATCGGAGACGAAGCCGCGGTTGATCCCGACCACGCCCGCCTCGATCCCCTCCCCGACACGCAACGCGCGTGAGAGATCGCCGCTGTAGACGTAGGCCGCCAGACCGAACTCGGTGGCGTTGGCCTGCTCGAGCGCGTCATCCTCGGTGTCGAAGGATGCCACCGGTGCGACCGGCCCGAAGACCTCGTGATCGAGGATCGGGTCGTCGCGGTCGACGCGGCCGAGGACGGTCGGTTCGTAGAACCAGCCGGTCCCGGCCGGGGCGTTCGCTCCCGCCAGCGCGGTCGCGCCGCTGCTCAGGCTCGAATCGACCCAGGAGGCGATCTCGTCGCGGGCCGCCTCGTTGATCACCGGCCCGACGTCGGAGGTGCGGTCGAGCCCTGGTCCCAGCCGCAGCGCCTTCATCCGTTCGGCGAGGACTTCGCTGAAACGGTCGGCCACGCCGGACTGGACCAGGAACCGGTTCGCCGCGATGCAGGACTCGCCGCCGTTGCGCATCTTGGCGACCATCGCACCGTCGACCGCCGCCTCGATGTCGGCGTCGTCGAAGACGATGAACGGGGCGTTCCCACCGAGCTCCATCGAGCAGTTCAGAACCTGCTTGGACGCCTGCTCCAGCAGCACCCGGCCGACCTCGGTCGACCCGGTGAACGACAGCTTGCGGACCCGCGGATCAGCGAGCATCGTCCCGACCGTCGGCCCGGAGCGTCGAGCCGGCAGGACGTTGACCACGCCGGCCGGCGTCCCGGCTTCGGCCATGAGCTCCGCCATCGCCAGCGCGGTCAGCGGGGTGTCCGATGCCGGCTTGAGCACCACGGTGCATCCGGCCGCCAGGGCGGGCCCGATCTTGCGGGTGGCCATCGCGGCCGGGAAGTTCCACGGGGTGACCAGGGCACACACGCCGACCGGCCGGTGTTTGGCGATGATGTGCTTGTCACCGTTGGGGGCGCGGGTGATCAGCCCGTCGGCTCGCACCGCTTCCTCGGCGAACCAGCGGTAGAACTCGGCGGCGTAGGCGACCTCACCCACCGCGTCGTTCCAGCTCTTGCCGCTCTCGAGGACGATCAACTCGGCCAGCTCGTCCTTGCGTTCGGTCATCAGCTCGAACGACCGGCGCAGGATCTCGCCGCGCTGCCGCGGTGGCGTCTGGCGCCAGCTCGACATCGCGTCAGCGGCGGCGGTGACGGCAGCCTCCGCGTCGTCGGTGCTGCCCGAGGCGACGTTGGCGATGACCTCGCCGGTGGCAGGGTCCTCGACATCGAAGCGCGAACCGTCCGACGATCCGACCCAGGCGCCACCGATGTAGAGCTCGGTCGGGACCTTCTGGAGATCGAGGTGCTGCATCATCCCACGACCTTCGCGACCGTCTCCACGACCCGGTCGACCGAGGGCAGCGTGACGTCCTCGAGGGCATCAGCGCTCGGCAGCGGGACGTGCGGCGTGGTGATACGGGTCAGCGGTGCGTCGAGATCCCAGAACGCCTCGTCGCTGACGATCGAGACGACCTCGGCACCCCAGCCGCACAACCGGGGGTTCTCCTCGACCGTCGCCAACCGCGTGGTCTTGGTGACCGACCGCAGTACCGTCTGGGTGTCCATCGGGACCAGCGACCGCAGATCGACCACCTCGGCGGAGATCCCGCGCTCCTCCTGGAGCCGCTCGGCTGCATCGACGGCACGGGGCACCATCGAGGCGAGCGCAACGAGCGTGATGTCGTCGCCTTCACGGACGATCTTGGCCTTGCCGAGTTCGTCGACGATCTCCCCGTCGGGCACCTCGCCCTTGGTGGGGTACAGCGACTTCTGCTCGAAGAACATCACCGGATCGTCATCGCGTACGGCCGCGGCGAACAGGCCGATCAGATCGGCCGGGTTGGACGGGGCGACCACCTTCAGGCCGGGGATCATCATCGCCCAATTCTCCACCGCCTGGGAGTGCTGCGCACCGAAACGCAAGCCGCCGCCGTTGGCGGTGCGGATGACCAGCGGCACCTCGACCTGCCCGGCGGTCATGTAGCGGGACTTGGCGATCTCCACGGCGACCAGATCCCAACAGGTCGCCAGGAAGTCGGAGAACATGATCTCCGCGATCGGCCGCATCCCGGTCATCGCGGCACCCATGGCGCCACCGATGATGGCTTCCTCGGAGATGGGGGTATCGCGGACCCGGACCGGCCCGAACTCGTCGAGCAGCCCCTTGGTGGTCTTGAAGACCCCGCCGGCAGCAGCGATGTCCTCACCGAGGAACACGACCCGCTCGTCGCGGCGCATCTCCTGGGCGATCGCCCGGGCGACCGCGTCGCGGTAGGTGATCAGTTCCGCCATGACGAACCTCCATCGGCGAAGACGTCCGTGAACGCCTCATCGAGCTCTGGCAGTGGCCCGTTCTTGGCCGCCTCGGTGGCGGCGTCGACGTCGGCCTGGGCCTCGTCCTCGATCGCCGTCAGATCCGACTCGCTGACGCCGGCATCGAGCAACCGCTGGCGGTACATCGGGAGGGGGTCGCGAGCGAGCCACTCGTCGACCTCCTCCTGTGGCCGGTAGGTGCCGGGATCGGCCCGGGAGTGGCCACCGTGGCGGTAGGTCATCGCCTCGATCAGGCTCGGCCCGCCACCCTCGCGGGCGTGCTCGATCGCGCGGGTCGCCTCGAGGTAGACCGCGTCGGGGTCGTTGCCGTCGATCACGATGCGCTCGAGGCCGTAGCTGCCAGCGCGATCGGCGGCCGGGTGCTCGACGGCGGTGACGTCGGCGATGGCCGTGTACTCCATCCAGAGGTTGTTCTCGCAGACGAACACGACCGGCAGCTTCCAGACCGACGCCAGGTTGAGCGCCTCGTGGAACGCCCCGATGTTGGTCGCACCGTCACCGAAGAAGCACACCGTTACCTGGCCACTGCCACGCAGCTGCGCCGACCATGCGGCGCCGGCAGCGATGGGCAGGTGGGCACCGATGATCGCGTAGGACCCCATGACGCCGTGTTCCACGCTGGTGAGGTGCATCGAGCCACCCTTGCCACCGCAGACACCGTTGGCCCGGCCGAGCAGCTCCGCCATCACCCCGTCCATCGGGACACCACGCGAGAGGGTGTGGGCGTGACCGCGGTAGGTGCAGTAGGTCAGGTCGTCCTCGCGTTGCGCCTCGCCGAAACCGGCGGCGATCGCCTCCATCCCGAGCGAGAGGTGCGACGTGCCCTTGACCAACCCGTCCATGAACAGCCGGTAGGCACGCTCCTCGAACTTCCGCAGCCGGTGGAGCTGGCGGTAGAGCGCGAGCTTGGTGTCCTGGTCGATGGCGTCGCCGACGTCGGTGGCGGTGGCGGTCATGTCGGCCTCCTCAGTACGGGTTGGTGACGAAGAGCTCTTCGGCGGGGAAGAGCGTGAGCAGCTCGGCACCGTTGGAGGTGACGACGATCTCCTCCTCGATCCGGGCCGCCGACCGACCGTCAGTGGCCGGACAGTAGGTCTCCAGCGCGAAGACCATGCCCTCCTGGATCTCGACCGGGTGCTCCAGCGAGTTCAACCGGCTGATGATCGGGCGCTCGTGCAAACCGAGGCCGAGCCCGTGCCCGAACTGGAGCCCGAACGCCTCCATCTCCGAGTCGAACCCGAACTCCTCGGCCTTCGGCCACAGCCGAGCGATCTCGTCCGTGCCGACACCGGGCTTGACGGCCTGGATCGCGGCATCGATCCACTCACGCGCCTTGACGTAGGCGTCGTAGTGGGCGGTGCTGGCCCGACCGACCGCGAACGTGCGGTAGTAGCAGGTCCGGTAGCCGTTGTAGGCGTGGATGATGTCGAAGTACGCGTTGTCGCCCGGCCGCACGTAGCGGTCGGAGAAGACGTGGGGGTGCGGGCTGCAGCGCTCGCCGGCGATCGAGTTGATGGCCTCGACCTGCTCGGAGCCCATCTCGATCAGGCGCTTGGTCGCGTGGGCGGCGATGTCGTTCTCGCGGATGCCGGGCTTGAGCATCTCGGAGATGTCCTGGTAGACGCCGTCGACCATCGCGGCCGCCTGGCTGAGCAGCAGGATCTCGTCCTGGTTCTTGATCTCCCGGGCGTTGAGCATCACCTGTTGGCCGTCACGGACGTCCATCCCGGCGGCTTCGAGCTCCCGCAGCACCGCGATCTCCGCGATGTCGACGCCGATCGGCAGGTCAGCGACGCCCTCGTCACGCAGGACCGCCGCGATCTCCTGCGCCGCGTCCTTCGGCAGGCCCGTGTCCGGCGCGATGGCTCCCTGCAGGCCGACGTTGCCGCCGCGCGACTGCTCGGGCTTGAGCCACGGCGAGTGCAGCCGGTGGTTCTTCGCCGCGGAGCCGAAGTCCCAGATCCAGGGCTCGCCGGTGCGCGTGAGCAGCGCCCACCGTTCGGTCTTGTTGTACGCCCAGGTCCCGATGTGCGTCGAGGTCAGGTACCGGATGTTGGACGACTCGAACACCAGGAGGGCGCCGAGGTCGCTGGCCTCCAGCGCCTGCCGGGCGCGCTCGGAGCGGTAGCGACGCAGTCGCTCGACGTCGACGCGCTCCTCCCAATCGACCGTCTGGATCCCCGGTGCCGCGATGTTGCTCTGTGCGAACTCCACCATGAACCGCACGCTCCCTTCCGGACGACGCCGGTGTGGATCAGCCTGGCTTCTCGCGCCTGCACCTCGCGCCAATGCGGGCGGTGCAAACGATTGCGTAACGATACGCGGCGGTCCGAAGCCCTGTCAAGACCCGGACCGAAGATCCGGGACGGACGCCCCCGACGCGTGCTCTGACAGCGAGGCCTCGAACGCTT
>SKNP01000412.1 GCA_007120485.1 Nitriliruptoraceae bacterium | reverse complement strand
GACACATCGGACACGAGCGACTCCTGCAGGTGGAGGGTCGACCGGCACCGGATCACGCATCGACGCGGTCGGGGTCGATCGGGCCGCGCATCCGCCGGGAGATGACCGACCGGGAACGGACACGGGCAACGGATCGAAGAGACGCCGCCGTTCGACGACCGGCGGCACGATCCCTCAGCGTACCGACTCGCTGGGCCGGAGCCCCGGTCAGACGGGAGGCTCCACCCCGATGCCGGCCACCAGCACCACGATCGCCAGGACCCACACGTACACGGAGAACACCCGGAACCGCGCTGCCTCCAGCAGCCGCAACACCAACCACAACGCCCCGGTGCCGACGACCGCGGCCGTGACGAACCCGACGGCCATGGCTCCCCAGCTGATCGTGCCGAACCCCTCCCCGAGCGCCACCTGCAGGGTCTGAACGCCGGTGGCAGCCAGGATCGTGGGGATCGCCACGTAGAACGAGTACCGGGCCGCCAGCGTCCGCTGCATGCCCAACAGCAGGGCGATGAAGATCGTGGTCCCGCTCCGTGAGATCCCGGGCGCCAACGCCACCGCCTGGGCCGCCCCGACGATCACGGCGACGGTCACGGTGACCTGCGTCGGCCCACGCCACCCGAACATCAGCCGCGTCCCGGACCGCTGTGGGGTCATGGCGTCGGTCCACCACAGCATCCCACCGGTGACGATGAGCGCGATCGCCACCAGCGTTGGTGAGCCGAACACCCCGGTGATCAGGTCCTGGAACGCGAGCCCGAGCACGCCGGTCACCGCGACCGACAGCAGCATCAGCACGACCAGTCGGCTGGAGGCGGCCTCGGTCAGACCGATCCCCAACCCGGGGCGGCCCGGCCGCAGCTGGCCGGTCCGGACCTCGCCCCGCACGCCGTGCCACAGCTCCTTGAGGCCGTCGCCCATGACGATCACGACCGAGACGAGCGTGCCGACGTGGACGACCAGATCGAACAGGATCAGCTCGGGGCTGTCGGAGGCGGGCAGGTCGCTGCCGCCGTCGCGCAACAGCGTCTGGGTCAGCACCAGGTGGCTGGTCGAGGACACGGGCACGAACATGAACAGGCCCTGGACCACGCCGAGCACCAAGGCGACGAGCAGGGTCATGGCAGCTCCATCGTAGGGGTGCGTGGGCCGGGGCCGGGTGGACGGTACGGCCCCGTGGGGTCAGTGGTCGTACCGCCGTGGTCGTACCGCCTCCGGGTGCGACCACTCAGATCCCGAGCACCGCCACCGCGATGGAGAAGTAGATCAGCAGCCCGGTGGCATCCACCAGCGTGGTGATGACCGGTGCGGAGAACACCGCCGGGTCGATACCGAGCTTCTTCGCGATCGGCGGCAGCAGGCCGCCAGCGAACGTGGCCCAGACGCAGATGAAGAACAGCGTCAGGCTGATCACGGTCGCGAAGCCCATGTCGATGAACAACCACACGGGCACGAACGCGAGGAGCCCGAGCATCGCGCCGAGCAGGATCCCCACCAGGAACTCGCGCCGCAGGATGCGGGGCAGGTCGGCCAGCCGGACCTCGCCGACCGCCATCGCGCGGATCACCACGGTGGCGGCCTGCGCACCGGAGTTCCCGCCGGTGTCGATCAACAGCGGGATGAACAACGCGAGGGTGCTGACCTCCTCGATGCGGTCCTCGAACCCCCCGATCACGGTCACGGTGAGCACCGCCGCGACGCCGAGCAGCAGCAACCACACCGCGCGCTTGCGCGCCAGCAGCAGCACCCCCGCTTCCAGGTACGGCACCGACAGCGGCTCCACACCACCGGCGCGGGAGATGTCCTCGGTCTCCTCCTGCTCGATGACCTCCATCGCATCGTCGACGGTGAGCACGCCGACCAACCGGTCCTCGTGGTCGAGCACCGGCAGCGCCACCAGATCGGCTTCCTGGATCAGGCGGGCCGCCAGCTCCTGATCGTCGTCGACCTGCACCGTGTAGGTGTCGGGGTTCATCAGCTCCTCGACCCGAGTGCTGGCGGGGGCCGTCACCAGGTCCGGCAGGTCCACGACGCCGACGAGTCGACGTTCATCGTCGGTGACGGGCAGGACCAACACTTCGCGCGGGCGCATGCCGGCGCGTCGGACCTTGGTGAGCGCATCGGCGGCGGTCATCGAGCTGCGGATGCTGACGAACCGCGGGCTCATCTGCCGCCCCGCCGACCCTTCGGGGTAGCCGAGCAGGATGTTGGTGTTGCGCCGTGCCCACTCGGGGAGCCCATCGAGGAGCCGGCGTGCGACCTTGGCCGGGACCTCGTCCAGCAGACGCGCGCGGTCGTCGGCGTCGATCCCGACGAACAGCTCGTCGACGTCCACGTCCGCGAGCGCGTCGAGGAGCTCGCTCTGGTGCACCGGGTCGAGCGCTTCGAACACCGCGAGCGCCCGGTCCTTCGGCAGGAGCCGGAACGGCACGGGACGCTGCTGCGGCTCGAGCCGGACGAGCTCGTCGGCGATGTCGAGCGCGCCCTGCTCCTCCAGCCAGGCCCGTAGCCGTTCGATCTCGCGGCTCTCGACGAGATCAGCGAGCGTCGCGGTGTCCGGTGCCAAGGCTCCTCCTCCGACGCGCGAGAAGGTACCGAGGACGACCTCGCGTCCGACCCTGCGCTACCGTCCCCCGCTCGTGGCGATGGAGCTCGCCCTCGACCGCCGGCAGAAGCTCGGACCCGACGGGGCCACCGACCTGCTGAGCTGATGGCTCCTACCCGACCGGCCGTGCCCCTCAGCACGACCGTGAGCTGTGCCCACCTGGCACGGCCGTCGAGGTGGAGCCCACGGACCGTCCCACCCCGGCGCCGCGACACGGTCCGCAGGACGGCTCGACGTGCACCCGATCCACCGATGCGCCACCTGCGACCTGGTGTCCCGGGCGGCGGCGTGCCCACGCTGCGGCCGGGTCCTGGTCGATCACGGGCCACGCGGGCTGGACCGCCGCGGCCTGGTGTCGCTACTGACCGATCTGGTCCGCGTCGACTGGGGCGAACACGGCCGTCTGCTCCGAGCGCTCGTGCGCTGGACCGTGATCGGCTCGGTGGTCGGGATCCTGGCCGGTGCCAGCTCCGCGGTGTTCCTCTACGGGCTGCAGGTGGTCACCGACGCCCGCCTCGCGTCGCCGGGGCTGCGGTACCTGCTACCCGTCGGCGGACTGCTGATGGGGCTGGCCTACCACCACCTCGGCGGCCGGTCGGCGGGAGGGAACAACCTGGTACTCGAGGAGGTCCACGGGCTCGGTGATGCGATCGACGGCCCGACGGCACCGACGGGCGAGGCAGGTGAGCCGGCACCGACGGGCAAGACAGGTGAGACGGCCCCGGCAGGCGAGCCACAGGAGCGTCGGGTCCCGACCCGGCTCGCGCCGCTGGTGCTGATCGGCACGTGGGTGACGCACCTGTTCGGTGGCTCGGCCGGTCGGGAGGGCACCGCGATCCAGATGTCGGCCTCGCTCGCCGACCGGTTCGGGTGGCTGATCCGGCTCCGGGGCGAGGATCGCCGGCTGCTGCTGATCGCGGCGATCTCCGGGGGGTTCGCCGCGGTGTTCGGCGTCCCGATGGCGGGGACGGTGTTCGGGCTGGAGGTCCGCTCGGTCGGACGGATCCGCTACGACGCGTTGGTGCCGGCGCTGAGCGCATCGTTGGTCGGCCACGCGACCGTGGGGATGATCGGACTACCGCACGACATCACGCCGGCGGTCACCCTCCCGGAGACCGCGTTGTCGTTGCCGCTGGTCGGCGCCATCGCGATCGCGGGCGTCGCGTTCGCGGCGACGGCGCTGCTGTTCTCCGAGCTCACGGACGGGCTGAAGCGGCTGCTCCGGGTGCTCGTCCCGTACCCACCGGTGCGGCCGGCGATCGGCGGCCTCGCCATCATCGGCCTGACGGCGGCTGCCGGCACCGACGACTACCTCGGCCTGTCGCTGCCGTTGATCGGCGACGCCCTCGGGGGCGCGGAGGTGGTCGGGTACGCGTTCGCGCTGAAGCTGCTGTTCACGGCCGTGACGTTGGCGGCTGGCTTCCAGGGGGGCGAGGTCACCCCGCTGTTCGTCATCGGCGCGACGCTCGGCGCGGCGCTGGCTGGCCCGCTCGGGGTGGACCAGGCGCTGCTGGCCGCGGTCGGGTTCGTCGCGGTGTTCGCCGCAGCCACCAACACCCCGCTGGCCTGCACGATCATGGGGGTCGAGCTGTTCGGCGCCGGTGCCTTCCCCTACCTGCTGCTGGGGTGCGTGGTCGCGTACGTGCTGTCCGGCCATCGGGGTATCTACCTGGCGCAGCGCATCGACAGCGGCAAGGACCCCGACCGCGACGCCCACCTCAGCGGCGAGGTGCTGCGCGACCTGGATGCCACGCGGCCATCCTGGTTGCAGCGTCGCCGCCGGAGCACCGGATGACGCGGACGCGCTGTCACGGACGCGATGTCACGGACACCCCGTCGCCGCCGGGCCACGAGGTGACGCGGACGCGATGTCACGGACGCCGCGTCGCCGCCGGGACACCGGGTGACGCGGACGGGATGCCACGGGAGCCGCGTCGCTGCCGGGGCACGAGGTGACGTCAACGCACGGCGTAGCCTCGCGGCCTGCGACCCGACGGAGACGCCGTGAGCCGACTGACGACCGACCGCCACGACACCACGGTCCTGCTGACGCTGGACGCGCCGGATCGGCGCAACGCGCTGGACCTGGCCACGATGCAGGACCTGGTCGCGCGGATCGAGGAGGCCGACAACGACCCGTCGGTCCGAGCGATCGTGCTCACCGGCAGCGACCCGGCGTTCTGCGCCGGGCTGGACCTGGAGGCGGTCAGCTCAGGTGAGCTCGTGCTGGAGGCGGTCGAAGCGCAACGCGCCGACGTCTGGAAGACGCTCCAGGAGGCGTCCACGCCGACGATCGCTGCGGTCAACGGTGCGGCGGTCACCGGGGGGCTCGAGCTGGTGCTGTGCTGCGATCTGATCATCGCCTCCAACCGCGCGCGGTTCGCCGACACCCATGCCCGCGTCGGCATCCATCCGTCCGGTGGCATGAGCGTCCTGCTGCCCCGCTTCGTCGGGCTACAGGCGGCGTTGGGGATGAGCCTGACCGGGCGGTTCGTCCGGGCGGAGGAGGCCCGGTCGCTGGGTCTGGCCAGCGAGGT
>SKNP01000100.1 GCA_007120485.1 Nitriliruptoraceae bacterium | reverse complement strand
CCGTCGTGGAGCAGGTGGTTGACCGGCAGCACCGAGGGCCGACCCTCGGCGACGAAGCCGATCCGCACGACCGAGGTGGCGCCGAGCAGTTCCACGCACTCGTCAGCGTCGAGCGCCGTCAGGTCTCCGGGGCGTGGGTCCACGAGTGGCTCCTCCGATCGGCTCGGCACGGTCGGTCAGCGCCGAGGTGGAGCGTAGTGGTCGAGCCGGTTGGCAGCCCCGCTCGCGAGCCTCAGGTGGTGTCTCCCCACGTTGGCCCGCCGCGCCGGTGAGGCGGCCGTGGGCATCAGGGATGGCGCGTCCCGACGCCGTCCAACATCGCCCGGTAGCCCTCGCGGAACGTCGGGTAGGTGAACACGGCCCCCGTCGCGCGCAGCCGGTCGTTGCGGCACCGCTTGTCCCCGCCGCGCCGGCGCTCGTCGGGGCCGGTCGGGGGCGGGGGAGCGTCGAGCTGCTCGGCCAGGAACCGCAGCACCTCGCCGCGTTCGGCCGGGTCGTCGTCGACGCCGAGGTAGCAGGTGGCCGGCTGATCGACGGCGCTGACCAGGTGCACGATCGCGGCGGCCGCGTCGTCACGATGGATGCGGTTGGTATGCACCGGCGGGTCCGGCACGACCGCGCGTCCCTGGCGGACCTGGTCCAGCAGGCGGGTCCGCCCGGGGCCGTACACGCCGGCCAGACGCAGGCTGATCGCGTCCGGCCGGCGGGCCCACAGGGCGCGTTCGGCCTCGACCAGCACGGCCCCGGTCGCCGTGGCCGGGTCCGTCGGGGTGGTCTCGTCGACCCATGATCCATCCGTCACGCCGTACACCGCCGTCGATCCGACGAACAGCACCCGGCGGGGGGACACGCCGGCGGCAGCCAGCGCGTCCAGGACGCGTTCGGGGCCGTCCACGTAGGCACGCTGGTAGGCGTCCACGTCCCGGCCGTCCGCTGCCGCGGTGAGGATCACCACCTCGACGTCGGTGGGGAGATCGGGCAGCTCCCCGCCCAGATCCGCAGCGATGGGCCGGATCGCCGCCGGCAGCAGGTGCGCGGATCGCCGCAGCCCGTGGACGACGTGGCCGTCGGCGGTTGCCCGCAGGCCGACCTCGGTGCCCAGGTCCCCGCAGCCGACGATCAGCCAGCTCACGCGCCCGCCGCCTCGACGAGCCGGTCGTTGAAGGCGGGCCAGGCCCGTTTCGCCCAGTCGTCGAACGGCTGGTTGGCGAGCTCCGCGGCGGCCAGGTCCCGTGACGGGTCGACCCACAGGAACGACCCGGACTGGCCGAAGTGCCCGAACGTGTCCGGGTGCAGCTGGGTCCCGGTCCAGTGCGGGTCCTTGTCGCTCTTGCGCTCGAACCCGAGCGTCCAGTCGTTGGGGGACTGCCGGCCGAAGCCGGGCACCACCCCGTCCAGGCCGGGGAACGCCGGCGAGGTCGCGGTGGCGTGCAGGTCGGTGTCCAGCAGCTGCGGATCGAGCAGCTCGCGGGCGAACCGCAGCAGATCGTCGACCGTGCCGCGGGCCGCGTGCGCCGGTGAGCCCTCCAGCGTGGTCGAGCTCATCCCCAACGGTTCGAGGACCTCCAGCGACAGGTGTTCGGCGAAGGGCATGCCGACGCGGTCGGCGACGATCCGGCCGAGCAGTTCGTACCCCCAGTTGGAGTAGACCCGGCGGCGCTCCACCGACTGGATGGGGGCCGGACCCTCCTCGGCAGGCAGCCCGCTGGCGTGGGCCAGCAGGTGGCGCACGGTCGCCTCGGGCGACGGCGACGCGGATCCCAGCGGCTCGTCGAGGTGGAGCGCGCCGTCCTGGACCGCCACCAGGACCCCGTAGGCGGTGAGCGGTTTGGTGAGCGACGCGAACGGCAGTGCCTCGCTGGCCGGACCATGGGTGGCCACGGTCGCCTCGGGCGTGGTGACGCCGACGGCGACCGTCGACGGTTGCCAGTCGTCGACCTCGGCCAGGACCTGGTGCAGTTGGGTCACGGTCGCTCCGGAGCGGGCTCGCTGGCCGGTCAGGCGACCGGCCATGCCACCTCGGTAACGCTACCGCTGGCACCGGTATGCCGACCGAGGTGCGACGGAAACCGGTCGGTCGCTTGAGCGCGCGCGGACGCGGCCGACGGGGGGCGCAGCGGCCGCTTCCGAGCGGCCGCTGCGGCCCAGCGTCCCCCCGTCGCTGGGCCGCAGCTTCGTCACCGACGGGTCGCGCCCGACTCCGAGGAGGTCGACGCCGTGGAACGGATGCTCGGCGAGATCCTGGTCGCACGGCAGCCGATCGTCGACACCCAGCTGTCGATCGTGGGCTACGAGCTGCGCTACCAACCGATCGATGCGTCGGCGCCGGAACCGTCCAGCTCCCGGGCCACAGCGAGCGTGCTGGTCGACGGCCTCCTCGCGCTCGGCCGTGAGATCGTCACCGACGGTGAGGACGCGTACCTCCAGGTGCCGGTGTCGCTGCTCTACGCCGGGACCCTCCTGGATCTCCCGTCGTCCCACGTCGTGCTGGGTGTCCCCCCGGAGGCGGACGCGTCCGACGACACCTGCACCGCCTTGCGGCGTCACCGCGACGCGGGGTTCCGGCTCGCCCTGGATGAGCTCGTCCCCGGCGACCCGCGGCTTGCCTTGGTGGACCTCGTCGACCTGGTCAAGGTCGAGGTCGGACACGCCGACCAGGCCGGCGAGCTGCGGTTCGTCCGCGAACTGTGCGCGAGCGGGGTGACGGCCGCCGTGTCGAAGGTCGAGGACCCGACCGCCTTCGACCGGTTCGTCGGGGCCGGAGCGACCCTGGTCCAGGGGTTCTTCTTCACCCGTCCCCGCGCGGTCCGAGCGGTGCGACCGGTCGGCCTGCCACCGACCCACCTCACGCTGCTGCGCGAGCTCGCGCTGGACGAGGTCGACCTGGACCGGATCGAAGAGCTGATCCGGACCGACCTGACCCTGACCGACCGGTTCCTCCGACTGGTCGACACGCTCAACGGCTGGCGCGAGATCGAGTCGTTGCGCCACGGTCTGGTCCTGATGGGTACGCGGCGGCTGCACCGGTGGGTCACGCTGTTCGTGATGTCGGCCGTCGCCCACGATGCTCCGGCGGAGCTGCTGACCACCGCCAGCATCCGGGCGCGGTACTGCGAGGAGATCCAGGAGCGCCGGGGCCAGCCGGCGGGGCTGCAGGCGTTCGGGCTCGGGATGTTCTCCGTGCTGGGGGTCGCCGGGCTGCTGGACGGCCGGACGGTGGCGGACCTCCCGCTCGATGAAGCGACACGGTCCGCCCTGCGCGGGGAACCGGGCGAACTCCGCGACGTGTTGGACGCCGCGTTGGCCGCCGAGCAGGCCGATTGGGACTCGCTGGTCGCCGCAGGCCGTCGGCTGGGACTCGAGCCTCGCACGATGGCAGCGGCGCACGTCGAGGCGTTGCGCTGGGCGGCCCGCGCCAAGCCGCTCGCCGGGTCCGAGCCCGTCGGTATCGGGTGACGACCCGGTCGACCGTCGGTCGGCCCGATACGCGCGGTGGGGGGCTGACCAGGCATACTCAGCGGCCCCGGGCCGGCGGAGCCGATGCACGATGGGGTTCGGGAGGCCCGTGACGGCCACGGCGGATGAGGAGCAGCCATGACCGCAGGTGACACCCCGGGACGGCAGCAGTTGTCCGATACCGCCGCAGACGCCTACCGCAGCCGTCGTGAAGCGCTGCACGCGACCGTGAGCGACCTGGACGCCGAACTCGATGCGCTCGAGGCGCAGGATGCGCCCGACGGGGAGCGGTTCGAAGCGGCGATGCGGCAGGTGCTCGAGACGCTGCACGAGCACATCCGGGAGGCCGATGCTCCCGACGGGCTGCTGGCGGAGATCATCGAGACCGCACCGTGGTTCGCGCCCCGGGCGGAAGCGCTGCGCGCCGAGCACGACGACCTGCTCGCCTCGACGCACGACCTCATCGAGCGGGCCAGCGCGGGTGGGGAGATGGGGACGCTCCTGGCCGACGCGCGGACCCTCTCGGCCCGGATCTCCGACCACCGGCACACGGGCACCGGCCTGCTGATGGATGCCTACATGCTCGACGTGCCCGCCGGCGACTGACGGCGACCCGCCCCGCCGGCGACCGACGGCGACCTGTTCGTGGCCGATCTGTGGAGCATCGTGGGGCCTAGCCGCCCCCAACGCTCCACGGGTCCGGTTCGCCGTTCCCGCCGTGGCCGATCTGTGGAGCATCGTGGGGCCTAGCCGCCCCCAACGCTCCACGGGTCACGGACCGGGTCGTCGCCCTTCGGGGGGCGTCGGTCATGCCGACCGATGGTCGTGCGTTGGTCGCGGCTACCGCTGGTCGTGGAGCCACTGGCCGTCGCGCATGATCGTGCGCTCGTCGAGCTCGGCCACGTTGCGCCACGCCTGCACCCGCCGCGGGACCACCCGCAGGAAGGCCGCCGTCGGATCGGTCCGCGGGTCGAGTCCCGCCGCGGCCGCCGTCTGGTCCGCGTCGGTCTGGGGCAGGTCCTGCGGCAGCTCCACCTCGCCGTCGATCATGACGACGTCGCGCGTGTGGCCCAGCGCGATCCGCACGCCGCCGCCCTGCGAGAGGTTGCGGTACGTGGCGCTTCGTCGGATGGTCGCCATCAACACCGCTTCGCCCGTCCAGTGGAACGACAGGGGGATCAGCCACGGCAGTCCCGCATCGGCGGTCGCCAGCCACAGGTCGGCGTCGTGTTCCAGGCGGGACCGCGCGTCCTCGATGCGGCGGGCACGGTTGCGGACGGGTGCGTCGGTCACGGGGCCACCTCCGAGGTGGTTCGGTGCGTCGGTCGCGGGAACCAGCCAGCCGGTCGGTCGACGAGCGCGTCCGTGCGACGGGTGCACGACGTGCTGGCTAGCGTCCGAGCCCGGTTGCGTGGACGGAAGAGGTTGGCATGCCGCAACAGCTGACGCTGGAGGAGATCGGGGACGCGTTGGCGGCGGTCGGCCCGTCGCCCACCGACCACGGGCGGGTGGAGCTGATCGTGGCCCGGCCGGGGGATGGCCAGCGGCGCTCCCTGGGCGTGGGCGAGTTCACCGTGGAGGACGGCCTGGTCGGTGACAACTGGCGCGCACGAGGTAGCAAACGGACCGACGACGGTGGCCCGCATCCGCAGATGCAGGTCGCGCTCATCAACCGCCGGTTCCTGGACGTCGTCGCGGGGAGCCCCGACCGCTGGGCGCTGGCGGGCAACCAGGTGGTCGTCGACCTCGACCTCACCGAGGACAACCTCGCGCCGGGAGACCGGTTGGAGGCTGGCTCGGTCCTCTTCGAGGTGACCCCGATGCCACACACCGGCTGCGCGAAGTTCTCCGAGCGCTACGGCGTCGACGCGGTGCGGTTCCTCAGCACCCCCGACGGGAAGCGCCGTCGGTTGCGTGGGGTGTACGTCCGGGTGGTTCGCGGGGGCACGGTCGCGGTCGGCGACACGGTCCGAAAGGACGAGTCGCACTTGCGATAGCACTACCCCCTAGGGGTACACTGCGACGACCGCCGGACGGAATCGCTCGTCGTCGCCGTCCGGGCCGAGCATCCCCGTCGATCCGTCCCCGAACGTCAGGCCCCGCCGTGAGCGCGACCACCGATCCCGGCTCCGAGGAGCTCGAGTTCACCGCGGAGGGCATGACCTGCGGTGCCTGCGCAGCACGGATCCAGAAGACGCTCAACCGCGAGGACGGGATCGAGGTCGCCGAGGTCAACTACGCCACCGGTCGTGCCCGGGTGGCCTACGACCCGGGCGTGATCGACGTCCAGCGCATGCAACAGCGCATCGACAAGCTCGGCTACCAGCTCATCCCGGTCGACGACACCCCGGGGACGGGCAAGGAACTGGTCGAGCGCGACACGGAAGCGCGAGCACAGCGGTCGTGGCGCAACCGGGTGATCGTCTCGGTCCCGCCGACGCTGGTCGTGATCTGGCTGGCGATGTTCTCCGGGGAGTTCGGCGAGACCACGGCGATGCGCTGGACCCAGTTCGTGCTCACGGTCCCGGTGCAGTTCTGGGTCGGCTGGCCGTTCCTGCACGAGATGGCGCGCCGTGCGGTGCGGTTCAGCGCCAACATGGACACCTTGATCGGCCTGGGGACCCTCGCCGCGTTCGGCTACTCCACCGTCGCGTTGTTCTACGGCGGGTTCCTGTACTTCGAGGTGGCCGCCGCCATCGTGGCGCTGCTGGCGCTCGGCCGGTACTTCGAGGCCCGGGCCAAGAGCCGCGCCGGCAACGCGATCCGCTCCCTGCTCGAGCTCGGCGCCAAGGAAGCGCGGGTCCTGCGCGACGGCGACGAGGTACAGGTCCCGATCGGCGAGGTGATCGTCGGCGACCTGCTGCGCGTCCGTCCCGGCGAGAAGGTCCCCACCGACGGCGAGGTGGTCGACGGCGCCAGCGCGATCGACGAATCGATGCTCACCGGCGAGTCCATGCCGGTCGAGAAGACCGTCGGCGACCAGGTCGCCGGCGCCACCGTCAACGCCAGCGGTGCGCTGACGGTACGGGCCACCGCCGTCGGCTCCGACACCGCGCTGGCGCAGATCGTCAAGCTGGTGCAGGACGCCCAGGGCGGCAAGGCGCCCGTCCAGCGGCTGGCCGACCGCATCTCCGGGGTGTTCGTCCCCGTCGTGATCGTCATCGCGATCGCGACGTTCCTGGTGTGGTGGCTGGCCTTCGGCGAGCCGCTGATGGGCCTGACCACCGCCGTGGCCGTGCTGATCATCGCCTGCCCGTGCGCGTTGGGGCTGGCCACCCCGATCGCGATCATGGTGGGCACCGGACGCGGCGCCGAACTCGGCGTGCTGATCAAGCGCATCGAGACGCTGGAAGCGACCCGCCACGTCACCACGGTGGTGTTCGACAAGACCGGCACCCTGACCCGCGGGCAGATGTCGCTGACCGACGTGCTCGTCGCCGACGGGGAGGACGAGGACCGGTTGCTCGCCCGCGTCGGTGCGGTCGAAGCCGACAGCGAGCACCCGATCGGTCAGGCCATCGCCGCCGTGGCCAAGGATCGCGTCGGGTCGTTGCCGGCCGCCAGCGGGTTCGACGCCCCGGCCGGCCGCGGCGTGCGGGCCGACGTGGACGGGGTGTCGGTGTTGGTCGGTCGGCCGGGCTGGCTCGCGGACGAAGGGTTGGCGCTGCCCGACGATCTGGCCCAGGAGATCGACCGGCTCGAGCACGACGGCCGCACGGTGGTCGCGACGGGCTGGGACGGGCAGGTCCGGGGCGTGCTGGCGGTCGCCGACACCCTCAAGGCCGACGCCGCCGAGGTGGTGGCCGAGCTCCAGCGGCTCGGGATGAAGGTCGCGATGCTGACCGGCGATAACGCCCGCACCGCGAGCGCCATCGCTCAGCAGGTGGGCATCGACCGCGTCCTGTCGGAGGTCATGCCCGACGACAAGCAGGGGGAGATCTCCCGGCTGCAGGACGAGGGCGAGGTCGTGGCGATGGTCGGCGACGGCGTCAACGACGCGCCGGCGCTGGTGCAAGCCGACCTGGGTATCGCGATCGGGACCGGCACCGACGTCGCGATCGAGTCCAGCGACCTCACCCTGCTGCGTGGTGACCTGCCGGGGGTGGCCCTGGCGATCTCGCTGTCACGTCGGACCTACCGCACGATCCTGCAGAACCTCGGCTGGGCGTTCGGCTACAACGTCGCCGCGATCCCGCTGGCGGCCGTCGGCCTGCTCAACCCGATGATCGCCGGCGGGGCGATGGCCTTCTCCAGCGTCAGCGTCGTGCTCAACGCGCTGCGCCTGCGCCGGTTCGGCCGTGCGAGTGACCGCGGTGCGGGCGGTCGGACCTCGTCCGAGCCGACGCCCGTCCCCGCGCCATCGGCCTGACCGGCGCGCCGGGCAGATGTCCGGCCACCGGGATCGTCGGGGGCCGGACATGTGCCCGCGTGGTGGCCACGTCGGCTGATGGTGGCTAACGCGATGGCGGATCGGGGACCGTTCAGTCGTCGTCGCCGGAGCACTCGCCGATGTAGATGGGGCCTCCACCGTGGCCGCCCGTGTGCTCGACCGCGTTCCAGGCGGTTGGGTGACCGGACGTCGGGTTGTCCTCCTTCTCCATCAGCTTGGCGGTCGCTGCGTCAAGGCCGACGCTGTCGCCGCTGTTGTACGACCCGGGGTGTCCGCCGATGGGGTCGGTCTCACCACCGACCTCGCCGTCCTCGCACCCGAAGTTGTCCTGCGCTCCCTCACCGGGCGGCTGCATCGCGATGGCCGGACCGGCGGTCAGGCCGAGCGCCAGCAGCATCGCGGCCAGCAGCGTGGTGATCCGTCGCATGGTGCTCCCTTCCCCAGGGGCGGTCCGGCTCCCTTCGAACCGCGACTGACCGCACCCTGACACCCTCAACGACGACGGCGCCGTGGGGTTCATTGCGGGCAGCCACGAGCCGGTCACCGGACGTGCGGATGCCGGACGCGCCGACGCGACCGCCTGGCCAGGTGGTGTCAGCCGGCCAGCAGCGCCCGGGTGTCCAGCACGATGAACCAGCCCAGGAACCCGAGCACCACCAGGATGAACGCGGTGTAGGCCCAGCGGTGGCCCCAGTCGGCCAGCCACACCCGCCGCAGGCTGAACACCGCAAGTGCGACCGCGGCGACGCTCAGC
The DNA here is from genome assembly GCA_007120485.1 of Nitriliruptoraceae bacterium. Classification (GTDB taxonomy): domain Bacteria; phylum Actinomycetota; class Nitriliruptoria; order Nitriliruptorales; family Nitriliruptoraceae; genus SKTG01. The sequence goes on along the minus strand of SKNP01000100.1, from coordinate 8,260 downwards.
AGGATCGAGATCGGCCGGGCGACCGCACCGGACCAGCCGATCAGCGGCGACAGCGCCGGCAGGATCGCGTACGTGATCACGCACCGGATCGCCGAGAGCACCAGCGAGCCCTTGAGGCTCATCAGCGCCTGGGGGTCCGCATCGCCGATCAGCAGCACCTTGCGTGCGAACCGGTCGGCGGCCGAGCGGGACGGATCGCCGCGCGTGCGGCCATCGGTCGCCGAGGTGGCCACAGGATGCCTTCGTCCGGGAGCGGTGCGCCCGGCGGAGGGTACTCGCTCCGCTCCGGCGCCCTCGAACGCGTCGGACCACCTCGACAGTGGCTACCGTCCCCGACGACGCCGCCACGTCCTCCACGCACGTCGCCGCCCAGGAGTGCACCGATGACCACGACCCGATCGCCGCTCGCCGACCTCTCCGACGCCGGGGTCGCCGTGTGGCTCGACGATCTCAGCCGGGAGCGCCTGGCGTCCGGTGGGCTCGCCCGTCTGGTCGAGCAGCAGCACGTGGTCGGGGTGACCACCAACCCGACGATCTTCCAGAAGGCCCTGGAGCAGGGCGCGGCTTACGAGGACCAGGTGCGTGATCTGGCGCGGCGCGGCGTCGAGGTCGAGGAAGCGGTCCGCGCGTTGACCACCTACGACGTGCGTTGGGCCTGTGACGTGCTGCGGCCGGTGCACGACGCGACCGACGGGGTGGACGGACGGGTCTCGATCGAGGTCGACCCGCGACTGGCGCACGACACGGAGGCGACGATCGCCGAAGCCCGTGCGCTGTGGTGGCTGGTGGATCGTCCCAACCTGTTCATCAAGATCCCGGCCACGCTCGAGGGGCTGCCGGCCATCACCGCCTGCCTGGCGGAAGGCATCAGCGTCAACGTCACGCTGATCTTCTCGCTGGAGCGGTACTCGGCCGTGGTGGAGGCGTTCCTCGCCGGTCTCGAGCAGGCCCGCGACGCCGGGATCGACCTGACCAGCATCGCCTCGGTGGCGTCGTTCTTCGTCAGTCGGGTCGACACGGAGATCGACGCCCGGCTGGAGAAACTCGATGACGCGACCGGGCAGGAGCTGCTGGGACAAGCGGCGATCGCCAACGCCCGCCTGGCGTACGCCCGCTTCCAGGAGGTCACCGCCTCCGAGCGGTGGCAGGCGCTGTCCAAGGCCGGCGCCCGGCCGCAGCGCCCTCTGTGGGCATCGACCGGCGTGAAGAACCCGGCGTACGACGACACCCGCTACGTCGTCGACCTGGTCGCCCCGCGGGTGGTCAACACCATGCCGGAGGCGACGCTTCGGGCGGTCGAGGACCACGGGCAGATCCGTGGCGACACGGTCACCGGCACCGCCGACGACGCCCAAGCGATCCTCGACCGGCTGGCGGCCGTCGGCATCGACTACGACGAGGTGGTCGCCAAGCTGGAGGCCGACGGGGTCGCCGCCTTCGAGAACTCCTGGAACGAGCTGCTGGCCGGTGTCGACGAGGTGCTGACGAGCGCCTAGCTCGGATCTCGCTCAACCAGTTCGTGGGCCGACGCGCGCCGAGCTCCCGGCGTCCGCTGGTGTGTCGCGCGCCGGTGCCACGGTCGGCGTCGCGACGTCGAGGCGGTCGGCGGTGCCGCGTGCTTGCAGGACGGCGGTGATGCTGGTGAGCGCGACGTCGACGACCTCCGCGGGGTTGAACGCCTTGCCCTGGTCGGCGAGCACCTTGAACCCATCGGCGCCGAGCCGCTCGATCAACGCCTCGCGCGCCGCGGCCAACCGTTCGGCCTCGTCGCCGTAGGCAGGAGCGGCCGCTCCCGCCCCGTGTTGTGCGCCGTAGAGCCGCGCGGCCGGCTGGTCGGCACCGATCCGGACGAGTAATGGCACGAGGTTGCGCAGCGTCGTCCACTGGTGGATCCAGTCACCACGGCGGTGCCAGCGTCGGATGATGTCGGGGAAGGCGGCCAGCGCCTCGAACGGGGAGTGGTGGCGGGCCAGGATCGAGGTGGAGGCCACGCGGGCCACACCCTCGAGGAAGCGGCCACGGACGGGACCGGCGAGGGCCAGGACCTCGTCGAGGAGCCGCAACGCCGTCTCGGGATCTTCGTCACCGCAGGCCTCGGCGTGGCCGTACAGCGTCCAGGCGCGCTGGGTCGGGTTGCCGAGCTGCTCACCGGCCGCACGCTGCGCCAGGGCGGCTTCGAGCCCGGCCTGCTGCTGGCCGCCGTACACCAGAGCGAGGACCTCGTGCATCTCCATCCACAGCTGGTGGTAGGTGTCGCCGTCTCGGCGGGCCAAGGCGACCGCCCGTCGTGTGTAGTGGTGGCAGTCGTCGAGCCTGCCTTCGTGCAGGGCGGTGGTCGCCAGCACGCGCAGGGGCACGAACAGGCCAGCAGCGGGTCCGGGTGCGGCCGCGAGCGCGTGCTCAGCGAGCTCACGGGCGCTGGTGAGGTCACCGCGGTTGCTCTTGCCGTGTGCGGCGATCCCCCACACCGTCGGCATCAGCGGGTGACCCGCAGCAGCGGGCAGGGCGGCGGCCTCCTCGGCCCAGACGAACATCTCGTCCTGAAGCCGGAAGCGCGCGTAGATGTAGAGTGCAGCGGCGAGGCGCAGGGCGAGGTCGGCGTCTCCCTGCCCGGTCGTCCAACGGTGGGCGGCCCGCAGGTTGGCGAGCTCCGACTCGAGCAGCGTGACGGCATCGGCCTCGTCGGGACCACGCACGGCGGCATCGGCCCGCTCGGCGAACTCGACGAACCAGACGGCGTGGCGCGCCCGCATGGCTGCCTCCTCTCCCCGCTCAGCTAGACGCTGCCCGGCGTAGTGACGCAGCGTCTCCAGTTGGCGGTAGCGCACCGGGGAGGCACGGCGATCCGCCTCGACCATCGAGCGACTGACCAGGCCGGCTAGCAGGCCGGCGATGCTCTCCGCGGCGAGGTCGCCGTCGGCGCAGATGCCCTCGGCCTCCGGCAGCGTGAAGCCGCCGGCGAACACCGCCAGCCGGTCGAAGAGCCGTCGTTCAGCCGGTTCGAGGAGCTGGTATGACCACCTGACCACCGCGATCAGGCTGCGGTGACGCGGATCGGTGCGAGGCCCGTGGGTGAGCAGCCGGAAACGCTGCCCTAGGCGACGGGCGATCTCCGACGGTTCGAGGCTGGGCACCAGTGCCGCGGCGAGCTCGATGGCGAGCGGCAGCCCGTCGAGATTGCGACAGATGTCGGCGACCGCGGTCGCGGTCGTCTCGTCGGCGACGATGTCGGGGTGGTAGGCGCTCGCTCGGTCGTAGAACAGCCGGGCCGAGGGTGCTCGGTCACGACCGTCGGCACGGTCCGAGGGCAAGGGCAGTGGAGGCACGTGCCAGATCTGCTCACCATCGACGGTGAGCGGTTCACGGCTGGTCGCCAGGATCGTGATCTCCGGGCAGGTGCGCAGGATCAGCTCGGTCAGCTTCGCGCTCGCCTCCACGACGTGCTCGCAGTTGTCGAACACGAGCAGCAGGCGTTTGTCGACCAGCGCGCTGACGATGTTGTCGGCCAGGCTGTGGCTGGCCTGCTGATGCACGCCGAGGATGTCGGCGACGACATGGGGCAGCGCTTCGGCATCGGTGGGCGCGAGCTCACACCACCACACGCCGTCCGGGTAGCGCTCGCCGATCACGGCGGCGGCTTGGAGGGCGAGCCGGGTCTTGCCAACCCCGCCCACGCCGGTGAGCGTCACCAGGTGGTCGCGTTCGAGCAGGCGACACACCGCCTCGGTCTCGTGCCGACGACCCACGAAGCTGGTGATCGGTCGTGGCAGGTTGCCGGGCGGCCGCTCGACACGGTCGTTCCGCCGGGCGTTGGCGGCCGGGGGCATCACGCTCGTGGACTGGCGTAGGACCTCGCATTGGAGCTGCTGCAACGCGGGCGAGGGGTCGAGGCCGGACTCGTCGGCCAACCGTCGGCGCACCTGCTGGTAGACCTCGAGTGCCTCGGTCTGCCGTCCGACGTGGCTGAGCGCCGTCATCAGCTGCAGGTGGGCACGTTCCCGTAACGGGTGGGCGTCGGCGTAGGCCGTGAGATCGGCTACCAGTCCGGGGTCGCCGAGGGCGAGTCGTGCCCCGAACGCGTCCTCGGTGGCGGTCAGCCGCAGCTCCTCGAGTCGTAGCGCCTCGGCTCGCGCGAACCCTTCGTCCGCGAACTCGCCGTAGGCGGGGCCCTGCCAGAGCGCGAGTGCCTCGGCCAGGCCGGCGGCCGCGTCGGCAGGTGCGCTGTCCAGGTGCTTGCGGGCGGTGGCCACCAGTCGCTCGAACCGTCGTGCGTCGAGTTGCCGGTCGTCGATGCGCAGCCGGTAGCCGTGGGTGTCGGACTCGATCAGGCCGTCCTCACCGAGCACGCGCCGCAGCCGGGAGAGGTAGGTGTGCAGGCCCTTGGTGGCGCTCGGTGGTGGCTCCTCAGCCCAGAGCACGTCGATCGCGTGCTCGGCACGTACCGAGCCGTCGGTGGTGAGCAGGAGCAGCGCGAGCAGCCGCCGCTGCATACGGCTGCCGATGTGTACCGGCGCACCGGCGCGCTCAACCGCCAGCGGCCCCAGGACCCGGAAGTCCATGCGCTCTCCCTGCGTGCAGCCTCACCGTAAGGCGGGAGCCTGCGCCCGACAAGGTCTCCGGGGTCACCGGAGCCGCTCCGCTGCAAGCGTGCTGCGGTCGCCGCGCAACCGCCGCGGGCGAGTCTGTTGCCACTCGCGGATACCGGCCTCGGTCGGTGATGCGCGGTCGGATCGCCGGACACGAAAGGATCGCGATCATGAGCGTCGACAGCATCCAGGAAGCAGACCAGTCAGCGGCTGCAGCGACCGAGTTGGACGCGGACCGTTTGGAGGCGTTCGCCGGGCAGGTCGCCTCCGACATCGGCACCGTGTTCGCTGGTGCGACGGTCTACATCGGCCACCACGCCGGGTTGTACGCGGCCATGGCTGACGGTGGAGCGCTGACCGCCGAGGAGCTTGCCGAACGGTCCGGTGCGCACCCGCGCTACGTGCGTGAATGGCTCGGAGCGCAGGCGGCTGGCGGCTACATCGAGTACGACCGCGACCGTGGCGCCTTCTGGCTCCCGCCCGAGCACGCTGCCGTACTGGCCGACCGGACCAGTCCCGCCTACCTGGCCGGGGCCAGTGACGGGATGGCGGCGATCTGGGCGGCTGCGGAGCGGGTCGCCGCGGACTTCACCGTCGGTGCGGGTGTCCCGTGGGACGAACACGATGCGCGGTTGTTCTCCGGTACCGAGGAACTGTTCCGTCCCAGCTACGAGACGTTCCTCACCAGCGAATGGATCCCCTCGCTCGAGGGCGTCGGGGAGAAGCTGGCGACGGGGGCGCGGGTCGCCGATGTCGGCTGTGGGCATGGCGTTTCCACGATCGTCATGGCCAGTGGTTTCCCCTCCTCGAGCTTCCACGGGTACGACGGACACGACGCGTCGATCGCCACCGCCCGCCAGCGCGCCACCGATGCCGGGGTCAGCGACCGAGTGAGGTTCGAGGTGGCGCTGGCCAACGAACTGCCGGGCGGCGACTTCGACCTGGTGTGCTTCTTCGACTCGTTGCACGACATGGGTGATCCGGTCGGTGCGTTGGTGAGCGCCCGAGAGGCACTCACCAGCGACGGCACGGTGATGCTGATCGAGCCGTTCGCCGGCGAGGGCGTCGAGGACAACCTGACACCCGTCGGCCGGCTGTACTACTCGGCCTCCACGCTGGTGTGCACCGCCAACGGCATCGCCCAGGGCAACCGTCCCGTGCTCGGAGCCCAGGCAGGCGAGTCGGCGCTGCGCGACGTGCTCGCCCAGGCGGGTTTCACCCGGGTCCGTCGCAGCGCCGAGACACCGTTCAACCTCGTCATCGAGGCTCGGCCATGAGCACGACCCGAGACCACCGTGTTGATGAGGTGACCGACGGGGCCGCTGCAACGAGCGCGTCCCCAACGGTCGCCGCGGCCAGGGCCGGCTCGATGCACCTCGGGCCGCCGGTCGAGCTGGCGGCGCGCTACCGCCGTGCGGCCGAGACCGGAGACCGCGAGGCCCTCGCCGGGATCTTCCGGTCCGACGTGCTGGTCGACACCCACGTCCCGAACTGGCGCTTCCAGCTGCAGGGCCGCGCGAGGGCGGCCGAACGCGCGTGTGTGCTGCCACGTCCCGGACGGTTCACCACCTTCGACACCGAACCGACCGACCATGGGCTGCAGGTGCTGTTCGAGTGGCACCAGGGCGCGTCGGAGACGGTGGTCCGCCAGCTGCACTGGTGGCGTCTGGTGGACGGTCAGATCGCCGAACAGCTGGTGTTCTGTGCTGGAGTGTGGGATCGTCAGCTCCAGGCGTTGATGGCGGTCAAAGCTCCGCTGGTGCGGCCATGACCGCCCAGGCGCAACGCCGGGAGCGGCGAGGGACGGCCATGAGCGGCCCAGCCACGCGCTACATCCAGGCGACCGAGGTCTTCGACGAACGGGTCCGGGGGGTGGGCGACGGCCAGTGGGATGCGCCGACCCCGTGCGAGCAGTGGGACGTCCGCGATCTGGTGCACCACGTCACCGTCGAGAACCTGTGGGTACCCGCCCTGCTGGACGGCAGAACGATGGAGGAGGTCGGTGACGCCTTCGACGGCGATCAGCTCGGAGCTGATCCGATCGAGGCCTGGATCGCCGCAGTGGGTGCCGCCCGGCAGGCCGCTCGTGAGCCGGGCGTCACGGCGCGCACCGTCCACCTGTCCTACGGGGACGAGTCGGCCGGCCAGTACCTGATGCAGCTGTTCACCGACCATCTCGTCCACGCCTGGGACCTGGCGTGGGCGACCGGCAGCGACGCCGATCTGCCTGCCGAGCTGGTGGCGGCGTGCGCGGAGTGGTTCTCCGAGGTGGAGGCGATGTACCGGGAGGCGGGGGTGATCGGCCCGGCGGCGCCGGTGTCCGCGACCGCCGGCGAGCAGACGCGGCTGCTGGCGGCATTCGGGCGCATCGCCGAGGCGTGACCTCGATCGACGCTCCGACACCGGCGTGAGGAGGGAGGGGATGACCATGGACGTGCACGTCCATGCTCCGAGCCGTGTCCGTGAGGTGGCGCCGTCGGTCGCGGAGCTGCTCGGCCCGACGGCCGTGCGCGAGGCCTTCGCCAACGCCGACGGCAAGTCCGGGGCACGCATGGAGCGGGTGGTCGTCGAGGGGGATCGCTACGTCCTCAAGTACCTGCACGTGGCCGATGACTGGACCATGCGGGCGACGGGGGATGTCGCCTGCCGACCGGTCACCCTCTGGCGCCTGGGCTGGCTGGACCTGCTGCCCGCCTGCATCGACCACACGGTGGTCGGTGCCGCCTGGGACGACCGACCGGAGGGACGCGGCGGCGCGATCCTGATGCGTGACGTCGGCGACCGGCTGCTTCCGGAGGGCGATGAAGAGATCCCGTTGCCGCAACACCGGCGGTTCCTCGACCACATGGCGCAACTGCACGCTGCCTTCTGTGAGCGGCCGAAAACGATTGATCTGCTGCCTCTGTCTCAGCGCCTGATCATCTTCGGTCCACGTCTGGCCGAACATGAGCGGGCACACGGCGGAACCGACGCCGTGCCCACCCAGTTCGTCCCCAACGGATGGGCGCGCTTCGGTGAACGCGCGCCGCGTGCGGCCGACCTCGTCCGGTCGCTGCACGACGATCCAACACCGCTCTCGGATGCGCTGGCGGCGACTCCGCAGACGCTGGTCCACGGTGACTGGAAGGCCGGCAACCTCGGCAGCGGGGCCGACGGACGCACGATCCTGATCGACTGGGCCGTCCCCGGCGTCGCCCCGCCGTGCGTGGACATCGCCTGGTACATCTGCCTGAACCGGGCGCGACTCCCCCACGCCAAGGAGGACGCGCTCACGGTCTACCGCGACGCCCTCGAACGCCACGGCGTCGACACCGGCCCATGGTGGGAACGCCAGTTGTCGCTGTGCCTGCTGGCCATGCTGGTGCTGTTCGGATGGGAGAAGGCGCTCGGCGACGATGACGAGGCCGCTGCGGAGCTCGCCTGGTGGGAAGCTCGGGCGCTCGAAGGTGTGAGGTGGCTGTAGGCGGAGGATGGCGAGCGAGACCGGGCCTGGTCGCGGCGATCCGTGACGCTTCTCGCAGTCGGCGGCCGGTGCGCGCTCAGCCGTCCGCGTCCGCCATCGCCTGGCGCAGATCGGCCACGATGCGGTCCTCGCCTTCGAGCCCGACCGACAGCCGCAGCATCCCCGGCAGGATGTGGGCCTCCAGCCGCGCGTCCGGCGTCATGTTGAAGTG